>CAYWHF010000558.1:0-1506 GCA_964457695.1 uncultured Methylocapsa sp. | reverse complement strand
GGCGCGCATCTGCCGAGCCAAGACGAAGTCTTTCCGGATCGCGACCATTTTGGACGCATTTTTTATAATCAGGCGTGGATGTCGGCTGCGGGCATTCCGCAGATCGCGGTGGTGATGGGAAGCTGCACGGCGGGCGGCGCCTATGTGCCTGCGATGAGCGACGAGGCAATTATCGTTGCGGGTCAAGGCACGATTTTTTTGGCTGGCCCGCCGCTCGTCAAGGCAGCAACGGGCGAGGTTGTTTCGTCAGAGGAGCTCGGAGGCGCGGATGTCCATACCCGCAAATCAGGCGTGGCGGACCACTATGCTCTGAATGACGCGCATGCGCTCGTGCTCGCGCGGAATATCGTTGGGAACCTTAATCGCACTAAGAACCTTGGGCTTGTGGTCCGTGAGCCGGTCGAACCGCTTTATGACGCGCAAGAAATTTATGGCATCATTCCTGCCGATGCGCGCGCGGCCTATGAAGTGCGCGAGATCATCGCCCGCATCGTCGACGGCAGCGTGCTCGACGAATTTAAGGCACTTTATGGCGCATCGCTTGTCTGCGGCTTTGCGCATATTTTTGGCTATCCCGTCGGCATTCTAGCAAATAACGGGATTTTGTTTTCCGAGTCAGCGCTCAAGGGCGCGCATTTCATTGAGCTTTGCGCGCTACGAAAAATTCCGCTTGTGTTTCTACAAAACATTACCGGCTTCATGGTCGGGCAAAAATATGAGGCGCAAGGCATCGCCAAGGACGGCGCCAAGCTTGTTACGGCTGTTTCTTGCGCAAAAGTGCCGAAATTCACCGTGATTATTGGCGGGAGTTTTGGAGCCGGCAATTACGGCATGTGCGGGCGCGCCTTCGGTCCGCGTTTTTTGTGGATGTGGCCAAATGCGCGCATTTCGGTGATGGGCGGCGAGCAGGCTGCCAATGTTTTGGCGCAAGTGCGGCGCGAAAATTTTGAGGCTGCCGGAAAAGTCTGGCCCGCCGGCGAGGAAGAAGCCTTTAAAGCGCCGGTGCGCGAGCGTTTTGAGCGCCAGGCGCATCCTTACTATGCAAGTGCGCGGCTGTGGGACGACGGCATCATCGACCCTGCCGAAACCCGCATGGTGCTCGGCCTATCGATTTCCGCCGCCCTCAACGCACCCATCGAAGAAACGCGTTTCGGCGTGTTCCGGATGTGAGCTCTCTTGGGCCACACGCTCATTCGTCTGTGTCAAGGAATGCTTGACATTAGCCGCGCCATTTCTATATGTCAAGTATATCTTGACAAGGAATCGAGCTTCCAGATGAAACTCACACCGAGGCGCCGCCCCCGCGCCCTCCGCTGCTCGTTTTGCGGCAAGCCAGAGAAAGAGGTCAGCAAACTCATTGCCGGTCCTGCGGTCTACATCTGCGATGTGTGCGTCGGCACCTGCAATAAAATCTTGGAGTCCACCCCGGCGACATTTGCCGGTTGGGCACCAATGACCGACGAACCACTTCTTAGAGCCTCTCTGCCCGCCAATGCCACCGTCGAA
>CAYWHF010000557.1:0-1522 GCA_964457695.1 uncultured Methylocapsa sp. | reverse complement strand
TCCGGCGGTATCCCTAATGCTGCGGAAATTAATGGCCATGATTTGCGTTCCCTCCTTAGCTTGTGATCCGGCGGGCCCCGCCCGCCATTTTTCCGCAGTTCGCCCGCGAACGCAAGATCGTGTCCGGGTTCAGTACATATGAGACGCCAATGCAAGCGGAGTCCTTCATTGTTTGCACGGCGGAGCGTGGCGCAAGGCCCATGCGAAGTCAAGGATGCGCGAAGCGCACCGCGTCCGGCGGCGGCCATTCAGGCCGTCCTTGAGTTCGCATGGGCCTTGCGCAAAATGGCCGCCATGCAAGCAATGAACGGCTGCCGCCGTGAACGGCGGCCGTCTCACATGTTTCTGAGCCCGGACAGATCGAAACCGCGCGCGCGCTCTAGTCTAATAATCCTTAATGTCCGAGTAGACGATGTCCGGCCATCTGTCCTGCTCATATTTGAGGTCGAAGGCCGAAGTTGCCATAAAGACCGGCGCACCATCGAGATTCCGAGCCATCGCTGCCGGATGTGCCTGCACAAATTTGTCACACTTGCCGGGCTGTTCTGCCGAAATCCAGCGCACGAATTCGAACCGGCTTGTCTCGAACGTCACGCTCAGTCCATATTCGGCTTGAAGCCGCGAGGCCAAAACATCGAGCTGAAGAGCGCCGACAACGCCCGCGATCGCGCCTGATCCGTCGTTTGGCAAAAAGAGCTGGACGACCCCTTCCTCTGCCATCTGACCCAGAGCCTCGCGGAGTTTCTTGGCCCTCATCGCATCGCCAACTTTCACGCGGCGAAGGATTTCGGGCGCAAAACTCGGGACACCACGAAACGCGAGCTCCTCGCCTTCGGTCAGCGTATCGCCGATGCGCAAGAGGCCATGGTTCGGGATACCGACGACGTCGCCCGCATAGGCCTCATCCGCGAGCTGCCGGTCCTGCGCAAAGAAAAATTGTGGCGCATTGAGCGCAATCGATTTCCCCGTGCGCACGAGCTTTGCCTTCATGCCGCGCGCCAATCTGCCGGAGCACACGCGCAAGAACGCGATCCGGTCGCGATGGTTCGGATCCATATTCGCCTGGATCTTGAACACGAAGCCCGACATCTTGTCTTCGCGCGGATCGACCAGGCGCGAGGCGGCGGCAAGCCCGCGCGGCGGCGGCGCAAAGTCTTTTAAGGTTTCGATGAGATCGCGCACGCCAAAATTTCGCAGCGCGCTGCCGAAAAAAACAGGCGTCAAATGGCCTTCCAAATAAGAGCCGTGGTCAAAGTGTTTGAGACCCCCGCGGGCAAGATCGATCTCTTCGCAAGCCTGCGAAAAATCCGCTTCGTTCAAAAGGTTTTTGACGAAAGCATCGTGCGGCCCTGTGACTGCCACCGGCTCGCTATCGCGGTCGATGAGCCGCAGGAGCTTGCGGCTCAAATCATAGGTGCCCGCAAACCTCTTTCCCCGGCCAAGCGGCCATGTAACGGGAGCCGCATCGAGCGCCAGCATCTTTTCGATCTCGTCCAGAAGTTCAAAAGGATCGCGCGAGTCC
>CAYWHF010000556.1:0-1526 GCA_964457695.1 uncultured Methylocapsa sp. | reverse complement strand
GTAATTCCAGTCCTGTCGGAGCTGGTCGATCTGGCATTTGCGGTGGATCGCGGCTCGATCGCTCGTGTAGTACCGGGCGAGCTGCTGGCTATCGTCAAGGGCGCTTCCGCTGACGAATGAACTCCCGCCTCAGTTAAGCCAATCGCGCAATAATCGCCTGCCCGATTGATTGCGGCGGGGCGCTCCGCTATGACCTTCTGTCCCCATGATTTTCTAAGGTTGTCACATGCCGCGCGCGCTGGCTAAAAAATCCCTCGGTATTTTTCGCCCCAAGCCAAAGCCCGACCCAAAGCCAAAGCCAAAAGAAAATATGGGCGTTTTGCCAGAATGGAATCTTAACGACCTCTATCCGGCGATGGATTCGCGCGCCTTTGCCGACGATCTCATCAAGGCGGCCGCCGACTGCAGAAGCTTCAACCTTACCTATAAGGGCAAGCTCGACGGACTCGCCAAAAAGGCCTCCGGCGCGGGGCTCCTTGAGGCGATCAAGCGTTACGAGGCGCTGGAAGAGCTTTTGGGGCGCATCATGGCCTATGCCAGCCTTGTCTATGCCGAGGATACGACCGACCCGGAGCGGACCAAATTTTTTGGCGACGCGCAGGAAAAAGTCACCTCCTCTTCCTCCGACCTTTTGTTCTTTGAACTGGAACTCAACCGGCTCGACAACGATCTCGTTGGAAAGCTCGCGGCAGGACCGCTCAAACACTACCAGCCCTGGATCGAGGACATACGAAAGGGCAAACCCTATCAGCTCGAGGACAAGCTCGAGCAGTTGTTCCACGAAAAATCGATCACCGGCTATGGCGCCTGGAACCGGCTCTTCGACGAAACCATTGCGAGCCTGCGTTTTCGGGTCGATGGCCAGGATCTTGCCATCGAGCCCGTGCTCAATCTGATGCAGGACCCGGACGCAAAGACGCGCGAAAAAGCCGCCCATGCCTTTGGCGCGGTGCTCAAGGCGAATTTGCGGACCTTCGCGCTCATCACCAACACTTTGGCGAAGGACAAGGAGATTTCCGACCGATGGCGCGGTTTCCAGGATGTGGCCGATGCAAGGAACCTCGCCAACCGGGTCGAGCGCGAGGTGGTCAATGCGCTGGTTGAAGCCGTGCGCACCGCCTATCCGCGCCTGTCGCATCGCTATTACCGGCTCAAGGCTTCGTGGTTCGGCAAGACGGCGCTAAAACATTGGGACCGCAATGCGCCGCTGCCGCGCGTGCCCACAAAAACCTATAAATGGGAAAATGCGCGCGACATTGTGCTTGGCGCATATGATGGATTTTCGCCGAAAATGGCGGGTATTGCCCGGCGGTTTTTTGATGAGAGCTGGATCGATGCGCCGGTAAGGTCCGGCAAGCAGCCCGGCGCCTTCGCCCATCCTGCCGTGCCTTCCGTCCATCCTTATCTGCTCATGAACTATCAGGGGAAGCCGCGCGACGTCATGACGCTCGCCCATGAACTCGGCCATGGCGTGCATCAGGTTCTGGCAGGCGCCAATGGCGCGCTGATGGCGCCAACACCTCTCA
>CAYWHF010000555.1:0-1536 GCA_964457695.1 uncultured Methylocapsa sp. | reverse complement strand
GACGGCGGCGCCTGCCACACCGGACGGCGTTCCTGCTTTTACCGTAAGATTGCGCTCGGCCGCGATTCTGACAGGCTTGTATTCGACTGAATCGCCCCCGATGTAAGATCGAAAGCCAAGCATGCAAAGGGACGCGGATTGGCTGATCGATATTGTTGCAACTGCTCAAAAAAATCTGTGTCTGTTTTGTCAAATTCACGTATTCGAGATGAACATCCATATAACCTTTAGGCATTTTCAATCAACCAGCGAGACAATCCTGAGCATTGTACGACGTTTCTGATCGAACCAAAGTACGGATTGGCAGCTCGACTGGACCATGGCTGTTTAGGCATGGGTATTTAGCTTAGGATAAGATCAAGTGAACCACATACCTTTTTTCACCAAGAGCATCAGTAGTAGTGAGATGAACCAAAAAGTCGCCAAAACCCGGGCTACGCGCAAGCCAAAGCTAGGCATCGCACTTGGCGCGGGCGCGGCGCGCGGCTGGGCGCACATTGGCGTCTTGCTCGAGCTCCTTGCTCAGGAGATTGACCCTGAGGTCGTCGCCGGAACATCGATTGGGGCGGTGGTCGGGGGCGCCTATGCAGCCGGCAAGCTTGCGGGGATGGAGGCGTTTGCTTGCAGCCTGACGAAAAGGCGTGTCATGAGCATGATGGACGTCTCTTTGTCGGGGGTGAGCTTTCTCGGCGGCGATAAGCTGCGTCGGGAGCTGGAAAAGGAATTTTCCGGTCTGAGTTTTGATGGCCTCGAAAAGAAGTTCGGAACGGTCGCAACCGAATTCGGCTCGGGTCACGAAGTGTGGCTAACCAAGGGCAACCTTTCCGACGCCATCCGCGCCTCCTACACCCTGCCTGGCATTTTCGAACCTGTGCACATCAACGGGCGCTGGCTCTTCGATGGCGCGCTCGTCAATCCTATCCCGGTCACTCTCTGCCGGGCACTCGGCGCGGAGATCGTGCTCGCCGTCAATCTCGTCAGTGATCAAACCTATCGCGGGACAACCATTCACGATCCCCAGTCGATAGAACCGACGCTCGACAATTACGATTTCGGCGTGCCGGATGAATCCAGAACGCTGAGCGCGCGTATTTTCGATGGCGTCAGCGGCAATTTGCGCCGGGTGTTCGGCAAGCGGGAAGATGGCGCGCCAGGGATCGCCAACGCCATGATGGATGCCTTCAATATCGCGCAAAGCAGGATTTCGCGCTCGCGCCTTGCCGGCGATCCGCCGGATGTCCTCATCACCGCGCGGCTCGGAAAAATTGGCCTTTTCGATTTTCACCGTGCCGACGAGCTTATCGCCGCCGGCCGCGACGCGGCGCGCAGAGCCATGCCGAGCATCGTCGAAGACATTGCGCTGGCAATGCCGTTCGAAGGCACGGCGGCGCCGCGATAGGCTTCGGCCGCCCCCTTACGCGGTGGCGATATATTCCCGCATTGCGCGGTGCTCGTGCTCCAATTCCTCGAGCCGGTACTTCACCACGTCGCCAATCGACACAATCCCGACCAGCTTCCCGTCCTCCACGACGGGGA
>CAYWHF010000554.1:0-1539 GCA_964457695.1 uncultured Methylocapsa sp. | reverse complement strand
TTTGGCTTTGAGCTCGTTCAAGAGGTCCGAGATCGATTGTCCGGCGGAGAGCGCCACATCGACGGCAGAGACGCCGCGCCGCAGACTGTCCGAAACCGCCTGATAGCCCTTGACGTTGCCGCGCATATTCTGGGCGATGGCGAAGGTTGCCCCATCGTCTTTCGCGGTCGCAACCTTCAGACCCGTATTGATATGGGTCTGGGACGTCATCAGATCTTCTTCGGTCTTGTTCAAATATTGCAGCGCGACCATGGCGCCGGTGTTGGTATTGACGCTCAGCATTGAGATCTCCTGTCCCCGTCCGCCCCCAGGCGGCATCGTGCCGTGGGGCTGAGAAGCCGTTTGCAACCGGTGGGCCAGGCCCTTGCCGGTATAAGCAATTGATTATGCTGTTATTTTTTTGGTTAAAGGGAACTGAAGACGGGGCAAAATCTACCGCCCGGTCAAAGCCACCGGGCAGTTGCGGCCGCTCCAGACAAAACAAAGGCCGGAAGATCTTCCGGCCTTTGTTCAATGCTGAGGTTCAAAAAACCGTTCTCGAGGCGCTCTTATCTTGCGGGGGACGAAGGCGTGCCGCGCGATGCGGGAGCTGCTGGCTGGGTGCGCTCTTTGCCATAAAGCGCACGCAAATCGGCCGGCGTCGGATTTCGAACCGAGCCGACATTATACATGGTGTTGCTGCTCTGGCTGCTGAACCAGTTCGCATTCGCGGGCGTAACGAAGACGGCGGTCAACAACAGCAATGAAGCGGCGGTTAGCAATGTTTTCATGGTCTACTCCTAGGTGGGCACTGCCGCCATGAAGCGTTTCGATTGCAGCAGAAGTGGGAGGGAACTGTGGCTTCAAATTGGCAGGTTATGACTCAAGCCCAGATGCGCTCGGCGCGAGACGTCCGAAAAAAATTGAAAGTCTTACAGAAAATTGGCGAACATCAATTCCGCTAAAAGGCGCGGACAGCTTCACACGTGCGGCTCGCCGGATCAGATATTTTTGTGATCCATCCGCGTGCCCTCATCACAGCAGGCATGATTTGCTATTGGTAACCCCATGACTAGGCACCCTGCTGCGATATGGCTTGTCGCCGGCGGCGCGATGCAGCGCCTCGCCGCCGAGAAGATCAAGGCGCTCGGCTACACGCTGATCCTGACCGACGGCTCGGACGCGTGTGCCCTGCGTCCGCTTGCCGATGAATTCGTCCATCTGGACACGTTCGATATTGCCGGCAACACCGCGCGCGCCGACGCATTGAAACGCCGCTATGACATCCGTGCCGTGTTCACGGCGGGCGCCGATTGCCACGAAACCGTTGCCGTTCTTGCTCGCCACCTCGGACTTCACGGCCTCGATCCGGACATTGCCCATCTCTGCCGATACAAGAACCGCACTCGCGAGCGCCTGAGGGAAAAGGGCATCCCCCAGCCGCAATTGCGCGAGGCAGCGAGTCATGAACAAGCGCTCGCGGCGGCCGAGGCAATCGGTTTTCCGATCGCGCTCAAGGCGACGGACAATTCCGGCAGCCGCGGTTTTTCCCGCATCGAT
>CAYWHF010000553.1:0-1541 GCA_964457695.1 uncultured Methylocapsa sp. | reverse complement strand
AGCGCTGTCCCGGGCGCGGCGCGTGCCAAACTCTCGATTGTGCGGGCGAGCAGCGGGAGGCCAGCCAAATTTCGATATTGTTTGGGAGTTCCCTTTCCTGCGCGCGAGCCCCGCCCCGCCGCAGCGATGAGGATGGCAGAGTCGCGTGAAGGCGTCATAAATAGTTAAGCTCGCAGCTGATGCGCGAATCTTCTAAACCCTGGTTCGTTTTTGTACCGGCGTCAATTTGTCCTGCGCATTGATTATCAATTAAGCAAAATAGGCCTTGCCGCATAGCACAATTTTATTATCCTAGGGATATGGGTAGTATTGCTAAAAGTTTAGGCACAATTGGCTCCGAATGGCAAATCGCAGGCCTGCAGGTGCAAGGGCGGGCAATTCTTGCTCCCATGTCGGGCGTGACCGATCTCGGCATGCGCCGGTTGGCGCAAAGATTTGGTGCAAGCTTCACAGTATCCGAAATGGTCGCCTCGAACCGGTTCGCGCTCGGCGACACCGCCAATCGAATCAAGGCAGAGGGCAGGGGTCTCGGAGCCCACGCCGTGCAAATCGCCGGATGCGACCCATGCTTCATGGCGGAGGCGGCGCGTCTTGCTCAAAGTTTGGGCGCCGCACTGATCGACATCAACATGGGTTGCCCAGCGAAAAAGGTGACGGGCGGTCACGCCGGCTCCCATCTGATGCGCGATCTTGGCCTTGCGGTTTCTCTCATCCGCGCGACCGTCTCCGCCGTACAAATTCCAGTCACCCTTAAGATGCGGCTTGGCTGGGATGAGCATTCGATGAATGGCCCGGAACTCGCGCGGCTGGCGGAGGCGGAAGGCGTTGCCATGCTTTCCGTCCATGGCCGCACCCGCTGCCAGTTTTACGCCGCGAGGGCGGATTGGCGGGCGATCGGCAAAGTGAAACAGGCGGTTTCGATTCCGGTCGCAGCGAACGGCGATTGTTCGAGCGTTGCCGATGCGCAGGTGATGCTCGCCCAATCCGGTGCCGACGCTGTGATGATCGGCCGTGCCGCAATGGGACAGCCATGGTTCGTTGGCGATGCGTCCTATTATCTTCGTCATGGAAAAGCCCGCGCTGGACCCTCGTCTTCGGAGCGAAAGCACGCGGCGCTCGAACATTTTGAGACATTGCTCGAGATCTATGGAACCGCGCTGGGCTTGCGCCATGCACGAAAGCACCTTGCCGCTTATGCCGAGCGCGCGCACACAATAAATTGCGCGGAATTGCGAGCGCGTCTTGTGAGGCTGGAATGCCCAAAGGCGCTCAAATCCGCTCTTTGCGAATTATTTGATTCTCCCCCGGCGGCGGAGGCGGCATGAGTGCCCCCTTTGCTCGGGACGGGCGGATAGAGGCCACCGCGACTGCCGGCAGCAGCGCTGCAAAACTTTTGAACGCCTTGCCTCATCCAGTGCTCGCAATCCTTCCCGAGGGTTCAATTGCCGATGCCAACGCCGCCGCGGAAGCGTTTTTTGCCATGAGCAGGTCGGTACTGAGGCACTCGAAGCTTGCCAATCTTGTCGCGGCGGGCTCTCCCC
>CAYWHF010000552.1:0-1559 GCA_964457695.1 uncultured Methylocapsa sp. | reverse complement strand
GCCGACGCCGGCGCGCAGGCAGCCTGGAAAAGCTGCAGTAGTCAAAGTTCGTATTTGCCGGCAACGCAAAATTGTCCGGGGCTGAACAGCGCGGTGACGGCGGCCATTCAAGGCACGTCCCTCGGCGCCGCGATCACCCTCGCAATGGGATATCCCGAGGAAGGCGACTATTGCGTCAATGCCTCAAATCTTTTGCAATGCGTCGGCAGTCTGTCCTCCACCGCGCCGGCAAATTGCTCTGCCACGGGAAAGCAAGCGACCTGCTCCGCCGCGGGAAACGCGAGCGCGACCCCAGGCGATTACATACTCGTGCAGGTGACCACGCCTTATCAGCCGATTTTTCCCGGGCTGACCGTCATGAGCAGGCTTGGCATCTCTTCCATCAGCAAGACGAACTTTATGAGATTAGGTTGACGAAGCCGCTTTGGGCGGCGCGGTCAACGAGTCTCGCAGCGGAGAGAGCCGTCTTGCCGTGACGGCTCGCTCGCTCAGATTCAATGCGCGGGGGCGGGATTTTCATGACCAAGGCGGTACGACGAAATCAGGACGGCCGGGTTACTCCGCCGGACTCGGCACAGAGGAGCACCTGGTCAACTAATCTTTAGCGTCACCCGCACATTCTTCGAGAAAAGCATCGAATTGTAATTATAATCTTCAGTGTAATGACGATCTATTATGTCAACGTTGCGGACTATTTAGTATCGTACAGCTTATACCATGTCATTGTGAATGACTCGTGCCGTCATGCCCGGACTTGATCCGGGCATCCAGACTCTCACCGTGGGAGTATGGATGGCCGGGTCATCCCCGGGTTTAACCCGGGGACCGGCCATGACGAGCGGGGTCCCGGCTCATTCTTTCCGGGATTCGGTATTAGTTATAGAGTAAAAGTAAAAATGTCTTTGTTCACTCATCAATATCGCCAATGTTTACGATCTATGCTTTCTGGCCGTCCGCGCATTCTTCCGATTCAACCGCAGCCCGGCGAGAGCAGGAGCTTGCGTGCATTTTATCACGACCAGCGCGGCGTCGCCGTGCTGCTCGTTGCGCTCGCCCTGCCGGTCCTTGTCGGAACGATGGGTCTCGCGGCCGAGACGTCCTACTGGTACATGCATAAGCGCTCGATGCAGGCCGCGGCCGATGCCGCTGCCATCGCCGCGGCCACAAACGCGAGCACCAGCTACGCTGCCGAAGCCAAGGCGGTCGCGGCGCGTTTGGGATTTACCGACGGTTCGGGAAACGTAACGGTTCAGGTCGGCAATCCAGCCACCGCCTCTGGATGCAGTGCGAATTGCTATACCGTCACCGTATCGGACAAGGTCCCGCTGTTTTTGTCGCAGATTGCCGGTTATGCCGGCAACGTAACCGTCAACGGCACGGGCATGAGCGCCCTTTCCGCTTCGTCCGTGGCGACGACCAAAAAAGCCTATTCCTATTGCATCCTGGCGCTCGCGAATTTCCCTTTAGTCGGCCCGGGGGTCGGCGTCACAGGGGCGGTCGTTGCAAATCTGAACGGCTGCAATTCCATCGCCGAAAGCACAGCGATCTGCCCCATCCCC
>CAYWHF010000551.1:0-1571 GCA_964457695.1 uncultured Methylocapsa sp. | reverse complement strand
AAGTGGGAGGCTGGACAGAGACCCGCCCAGTCTCGTTAGGGCTGCTTCCTTCCGGACCTGACCCGGTTGGCGAGTGGTACGTCCAACGCCAACCTCCCGGCCCGTTTTTGGACCATGGGCGGGATTTTCGCAACCATCTCAGTGCATGACCTTGGCCGCTGCGCGGGACCGGCGCGCTAAGCTCTAGCACACGGCTATTTGTGCGAAATTGCCCGCAAAGCGCCGTCGAAGTGGGAAGTCCTGCGGATGGGACCGGACGTAGGGGCACGCCCTTCGACGGTCCAAGGAATCGCGGGGCTGTCTCGGCGGGCCGGCCCTCACCGCGAAAATTTCTTATATTTTAGGCGGTGGGGGATGATGCTGTCGAGCCCTAAGCGGCGTTTCTTGTCTTCCTCGTAATCGGCAAAATTGCCCTCAAACCATTCGACATGGCTCTCGCCTTCAAACGCAAGCATATGGGTCGCGATGCGGTCCAGGAAAAAGCGGTCATGCGAGATGATGACCGCGCAGCCGGCAAAATCCATCAACGCTTCTTCGAGCGCGCGCAAGGTGTCGACGTCGAGATCGTTTGTGGGCTCGTCGAGCAGAAGGACGTTTGCGCCCGACTTCAGCATCTTTGCAAGATGCACGCGGTTGCGCTCGCCGCCCGAAAGCTGAGAAACCTTTTTTTGCTGATCCGTGCCCTTAAAATTGAAGGCCGAGGTATAAGCGCGCGAATTGATCTCGCGCTTGCCGAGATAGAGAACTTCGTTGCCGCCCGATAATTCTTCCCAAACGGTTTTTTTGCCATCGAGCGAATCGCGCGATTGATCGACATAGCCGAGGCGAACCGATTCGCCGATGTCGATTGCCCCCTTGTCTGGCCTTTCCTGCCCGGTAATCATGCGAAACAGCGTGGTCTTGCCGGCGCCATTCGGGCCGATCACGCCGACGATTCCTCCGGGCGGCAGTTTGAAGGAGAGTTCGTCGATCAACAGCCTGTCGCCAAAACCTTTCGAAAGTTGCGAGAATGCGATGACATTGGTGCCAAGGCGCTCGGCGACCGGAATGAAGATTTGCGACGCCGCGGGCGCCTTTTCGTTTTGCTTGGCGACGAGCTCCTCATAGCGCTGGATGCGGGCCTTCGATTTGGCCTGGCGCGCCTTGGGGCTTGAGGCGATCCATTCGGACTCGGCTTCGAGCTGGCGCTTGCGCGCCTCCTCCTCGCGGCCTTCCTGCGCCAGGCGCTTTTGCTTTTGGGTAAGCCAAGCGGAATAATTGCCCTCATAAGGAATCCCCCGCCCGCGATCGAGCTCGAGAATCCAGCCGGTGACATTGTCCAAAAAATAGCGGTCGTGGGTGACGATGAGAATGGCGCCGGGATAGACGCGCAGATGCCCCTCGAGCCAGGCGACCGATTCGGCGTCGAGATGGTTGGTGGGCTCGTCGAGGAGCAAAAGGTCCGGCTGCTCGAGCAAAAGTTTGCATAGCGCGACGCGGCGGCGCTCGCCGCCTGAGAGATTTGCGACATCGGCCCCGTCCGGCGGGCAGCCGAGCGCGTCCATCGCCTGGTCCACTTGAGCGTCGAGGTC
>CAYWHF010000550.1:0-1573 GCA_964457695.1 uncultured Methylocapsa sp. | reverse complement strand
GCACTTTCCGAAAGCCGACCGCATCCGCGTCGTTCTGGATAATCTGTCAACCCATTCCGCCGCTGCCCTGTACCAGACTTTCCCGGCTTGCGAAGCGCGCCGCGTGCTGCGCAAGCTCGAGTTCCACTACGTTCCCAAACATGCCAGTTGGCTCAACATGGTCGAGATCGAAATCGGCGTCCTGCGCTGTCAATGCCTCGACCGGCGCATCGATAACCGCGAGCGCCTCGTCACCGAGATCGCGGCCTGGGAGCGCCAACGAAATGCCTCGGAAGGCCGCATTCAATGGATGTTCACAACCGAGAAGGCCCGCACCAAAATGAGCCGCGCCTATCCCCACCGGGCCGCCGCCACCGGCGAGCCTCAACCCAAGGAGTCATAATCACTGCGCCGAGGTACTAAAGCGGATTCCGGTCATTTTGAAGCATAGCCTGCATGGCAGAAATAGTTGGCGCATTCTTGAGGACTGAGCTGTGGGATAAACGAGCGGATTGCTCGATTAAGGCCCGGAACGGTTCGCGCCGCTACCTTGCGCATGAGTGTCTTGAACTTGCTGTAAGACAGCTCGATTGGGTTGAGGTCGGGCGAGTATTTCGGCAGATAGCGAACCGTCGCGCGCGCTTTCTCAATCGCCTCTTGAACACCGGCGACCAGGTGGATCCGGCAGTTATCCAATACCACGATGTCATTGCGCCGAAGCGTAGGAACCAAGCACTGCTCGACGTAGGCGAGGAACATCTCACCGTTCATGGCGCCCTCGATCACCATTGGCGCGGTCATTTTATTGTGGCGCAAGGCCGCCACGAAAGTGATCGTCTCCCATGCTCCAAGCGGAACGCTACCGATCACTCGGGCGCCACGTGGAGCTCGCCCCCTGAGCCGCACCATGTTGGTGCTGACCGCAGTTTCGTCGATAAACACAAGCCGGGCGGGATCAAGCATGCCTTGCTCTCGTATCCAACGTCGGCGCGCTCGTGCCACGTCCGCTCGCTCCCGTTCGGCAGCTTGCAGGCTTTTTTTTGAGGGTGATGTTGTGGCGATCAAGAAAACGCCAGAGCGAACTGCGGCTGGTTTTAATCCGCCGCTTGCGCAGCTTTGCAACCGTCTCTACCAGGGTCAGGTCCGGCTGTTCGGCAATCAGCGCCAAGACCTCGGCCGCGAACTCTTCCAATGGAGAAATGCTTCCGCCGCGCGGCTTCGGTGCGGCGCTTCTCCTCTCGCGCCAGCGCTGCAACCACTTCACGGCCGAGCTCACGCTGACCTCGAAACGTTCGGCCGCCTCGCGTCGCGATGCGCCTGTCCCGACAGCTTCGATAACGCGTTCCCGCAGGTCACAAGAATAGGCCTTCGGCATCGCCAGCCCCCCTAAAGGAGAATCAATGCACAAAGACTCGCTCATCCATAAATCTTTGGGAATCCCACCGATTCAAATCGGACGGGAACCGCTTTAGTTGAGCCGCATGTCTTCGGTAACAGCGATGGGGCGATCGAGGAGGCGCCACGCGGACATCCGGAACTGAGAGCGGATAACGACCCGCGGCTTTTTTTTGCAGTTCGCCTGGAATATCGGCGG
>CAYWHF010000549.1:0-1582 GCA_964457695.1 uncultured Methylocapsa sp. | reverse complement strand
CGTCGGGTCGTTCGGCAAATAGCAATCGGGCAGATAAGCGATCTTTTCCGCGTAGAAACGCTGATGTTCTTCCGGGATGACCGTCGGATCGGCGATGATGTAGTCAATATAGGGCGCGCCCATCGTGCCGGGAAAGCCCAGATAATTCACCTGCAGCGGGGCGGGGCGGTGGACAAAAATGGAGCTGCGGCATTCGCCGGTGAAACCCATCAGGTCGACGGCGATATCGATTTCCATGTCGCGCAAAGACGCCGCGATCTCCAAATCGTCTCGGCCGCGCACATCCAGGAAGCGTTCGAAGGCGGATTCCAGACGCAACCGCATCGGCGTTTTTTCGGCAGGACCGAACGCGACGGCGATGGTCTCCAAGCGGCTGCGATCATGATGCTCGAAAACGCCGGCCATCAGGGTGGCGACGGCGCTATTGTTGAAATCGGCGGAGATATAGGCGAGGCGAATGCGGTCGTGGCGGTAGTGTCCTCCACGCCATAGTGATATGGGAGCAGCCGGTACCTCATGTGCAACCCACAGCTCAGCGCAACGCAAATGCTCGGCCGGCGAATCGGATAACGCCTTTAAATTGAACGGCGACACCACGCGTTTCCCGGCCTTCAGGGCGGCGACGATTTTTGAGGTTTCCTCATCCAGCCCTCGCCAGTCGCAGCATTGCAGCTTGGAATGCACCAGAACGCCGCGCGCGTAAGGATAATCAGGCTCGACGGCAAGCAGCTTTTCGCAATCGCGAATGGCTTCTTCATAGCGTTTCAAAATCGACAACGCGTTACCACGGTTGTAGAGCAAATCGGGGTTGCCCGGTTTGAGTGCGATAGCCTTGTCGTAAGCGGACACGGCCTCGTCGCGGCGGGAAAGGCGCATCAATAGGCCTGCGCGGTCTTCCCACGTTTCGGCGAAATCGGGGCGCAGGGTAAGCGCGCGATCGAAACTGGCAAGGGCGTCGATGGGGCGCCCGAGCTGGAGCAATGCAGTTCCACGATTGCGCCAGGCATCGGGATAATCGGGCTTGACGGCAAGAGCCTTGTCGTAGCTCGCCACCGCTTCGGCAGCGCGTTTGAGCGCCAGTAGCGCATTGCCCCGATTGTTCAACGCCTGCACATGGCTAGGGCGCACCGCCAACGCCCGGTCATAGGCGGCGAGCGCTTCCTGGTGGCGGTCCAGGCTGGAGAGCGCGGCTCCCCGTGCGGCGAGCGCATCGGCCATGTCAGGTTTGATCGCCAGTGCCTGGTCGAATCGGGCGAGCGCCTCTGTCAGGTCCCCGCGCTGAAAATTCAGCGAGCCGAGCAGAACCAATGCATCAAGATGGCGAGGTTCGGCTCTGAGGATCTCGCGATAGAGCCGCTCCGCTTCGGCAAGCCGGCCCGCACGATGCAGCTCGAACGCGTTGCGGATCAGTGCATCGTTCATGACGAAACGGTCGTCTCATCCACGGCAAAGCTTGCCGGCGGCTCACCCTTCTGATGGCGCCGCCACATCGCCAAATAAACCGCCTCCAGCTTGCCGGTGTAACGCGGGCTGTGGAAGAGCGAATCTGTCCCCCACTTTGGTCTGGGCGTTTCCCTTATTT
>CAYWHF010000548.1:0-1586 GCA_964457695.1 uncultured Methylocapsa sp. | reverse complement strand
GTTTGCGCCCCTATGAGCCGGGCAACGGGTTTGCCATGCTTCGTTATGACGATTTCCTCTCCCGCAGCGACCTTGTCGAGCAAGGAGGACAAATGGGTCTTTGCCTCGAAAGCTCCGATGGTCATCATTTCCGATCAGCCTAGATTTTCAACTAGTTTATATTTTAAACCAGAATCCGGCACCGTGTCAACCGGCTTGCGGCGGAACAGGCTGAATTGAAATCGCTGGATCCTGCCTGCTGGCGTCACATGGTCATGGCGGCGGGAGTCGATCAGCGCGAAGTCTTCTCCGAGAACGGCGCCGATCGAAGCGGCATCGTGCCGCATCACCGGAAGGCCGCTGCACCTTTCCGGCCCGTCGGGCGCGAATGTGCCGATGACGACATGGCCGCCGGGGCGCAGGGCCTGCATTATACGCGCCGCATAGGCTTGGCGGCCTTCAGCCTCGGTCAGGAAATGAAAGGCCGCCCGGTCATGCCAGAGATCGTATGTGCGAGCCGGTTCCCAGGCGGTCACATCGGCGCCGATCCACGTCACTTTGGCGGCTTTTGGCCCAAGCCGCGCTTTGGCGGCGGCAAGCGCCTTTACCGAAATGTCGAGGACGGTCAGATCGCAAAATCGTTCGGCCAAGAGGGCTCCGGCCAGCCGCGAAGCACCGCCGCCGATGTCGATGATCGCAGCCCCTTTCGGCATCCCCGCTGCCCGGATGAGTTCGAGCGAGACCGCCGGAATCTCCTGATACTAGCTAACCTCGCTCTCAAGTTTGGCCGCATAAATATTGTCCCAATGAGCTTGCCTGCTCGCCATCCTCTTTTCCCTCAACGGGCGCCAAAAATCGCGCTCCCTATCCTAACATGGGTCGCGCCAAGCTCTATGGCGAGCTCGAAATCATTGCTCATGCCCATAGAAAGTTCCCTTATCCCATTGCGCGCCGCGATGAGGTTTAAGAAAGCAAAATGCGGCGAGGCTTGCTCATCGAGGGGCGGGATGCACATGAGCCCAGAGATTTCGAGACCATAATTTTTGCGGCAGCTGGCAATAAAAGCGTCGGCCTCCTGCGGCAGAATGCCTGCCTTTTGCGGCTCGGCGCCGGTGTTGACCTGAACAAAGAGCTTTGGATGGCGGGAGGTTTTCTGCACCTCATCGGCAAGCGCCTTGGCAATTTTTTCGCGGTCGACCGTCTCGATCACATCGAAAAGGGCGACGGCCTCGCGCGCCTTGTTCGATTGCAACGGGCCGATGAGATGAAGTTCTATGTCCGGGTGCGCTTCTCTAAGCTTCGGCCACTTGGCCAGGGCTTCCTGCACCCGGTTCTCGCCAAAGGCGCGCTCTCCGGCCCCGATCACCGGCTCGATCTCTTCCGCCGCAAAAGTTTTTGTGACGCAGACGAGGGTTACCGACTGCGCCAAGCGTCCGGCATCGCGCGCCGCGAGCGCGATGCGCGCGCGCACCAAAGCGAGGCGATCGCGACTGCTCTCGGACGGTTTCTTGCTTCGTTGCAATGCTTTCGGCCTTCCAAGCCAATCGTGGAGGTAAAGGAAGAGACCAGAAATTTACATTTAAATTTCTGCCGGCCGTACAAATCCA
>CAYWHF010000547.1:0-1592 GCA_964457695.1 uncultured Methylocapsa sp. | reverse complement strand
GAGGCGGTGACCGCCGATCATGTCGCGCAAATTGTCTCGCGCTGGACCGGCATTCCGGTCGACAAGATGCTCGAAGGCGAACGCGACAAACTTTTGAAGATGGAGGACTCCTTGTCTCAGAGGGTCGTCGGGCAGGCCGAAGCCGTGAAAGCGGTCTCGACCGCCGTGCGGCGCGCGCGGGCCGGTCTCCAAGATCCCAATCGCCCGATCGGCTCCTTCATGTTTTTGGGGCCAACCGGCGTCGGCAAGACGGAGCTCACCAAGGCGCTCGCCGCCTTTCTGTTCGACGATGAATCCGCGCTTATCCGCATCGACATGTCGGAATATATGGAGAAACATTCGGTCGCCCGGCTGATCGGCGCGCCGCCTGGTTATGTCGGCTATGAGGAAGGCGGCGCGCTCACGGAGGCGGTGCGCCGAAGGCCCTACCAAGTCGTTCTCTTCGACGAGATCGAAAAGGCTCATTCCGACGTCTTTAACGTCCTGCTGCAAGTTCTCGATGACGGCCGGCTGACCGACGGGCAGGGGCGCACGGTCGATTTCCGCAACGTTTTGATCGTGATGACTTCCAATCTCGGCGCCGATTTGCTCGTGCTGCAAAAAGAAGGCGAGGACTCCTCGGCAGTGCACTCGGAGGTCATGCAGATTGTGCGGGCGCATTTCCGGCCCGAGTTTTTGAACCGCGTCGACGAAATCATTTTGTTTCACCGGCTGCGCCGCGAGGACATGGGTGCAATTGTCGACATCCAATTCGCAAGGCTCGCAAAGCTTTTGTGGGATCGCAAGATCACGCTGGAACTTCGCGAGAAAGCCCGCGCGTGGCTCGCGGACAAGGGATATGATCCGGCCTATGGCGCGAGGCCCTTGAAGCGGGTGATCCAGAAAAACGTGCAGGACCCGTTGGCGGAAATGATTCTTGCGGGAAAGGTTCATGATGGAGAGAGAGTCGTCCTCGATGCAGACAAGACTGGTCTTCGCATTGCGGGCAGGGCAATTTCCGAAGCAGCTGCCTGAAATTCTCCCGAAAGTTAATGCCACCCGGGCGGATCGCGCGTGAGGCGCAAACGTGAGCGCAGGATTCAGGCTGCGAATTGCCCTTTAGGCAGACGAGCACTGTAAAGCTAAATTTACCATCTTTCGCAGGACATAGCAGGACATGAATGTACGGTCTCTGGCAATTGTGTCGGTCGCTTTTCGGAAAGGAAGCTGCTTTCGTTGTTATGGCCGTGATGATCGTGGTTATGTGTTTTGTTGCCGCCAATAGCCAGGGCCGCGGCGGCGGTGGGTCTGGTAGCAGCGGCGGCGCCGGGCATGGGGGCGGCAGGGATGTCGGCGGAAAAGCAAGCCGTCTGCCATGGGAAATTCATAGCCACGAAACGACGGCTTGAGCAATGCAAGCACCCTTGGAAATTTCCCGTCGGACCCCGATAACACCACGGCAAGGGCGCGTATCCCGGCAGCCCGCAATTTCCGCGCTCGATGCTACGAAAGGCGCTAGCTCCCATTTCCACAGGCGGGCTACCGCAACGAGAATGCCAGAAACAGCAAAATTTTTTGGGCTCCATTAGAAAATACCGGAACATCCACTCAAG
>CAYWHF010000546.1:0-1596 GCA_964457695.1 uncultured Methylocapsa sp. | reverse complement strand
ATATCGGCGAGACGACAGCCCGCACTCACGCACGCCGCATTTTCGACAAGACCGGAACCAAACGCCAAACCGAACTCATCCACCGCTTCTTCGAAAGCACCTATGCCAGTACCCCGCAAGGCGCCCAGACAGAAAAAAATTATCGCCGTCTGAGGCTGATGCCGTCGGTTCCGATGACGCCAAAACAAGAGACTCCAATTACATTGCGCGCGTTTGACCGGCCGCAGAGCCGAGAGAGGTAGCGTGTGCCATGATGATGAGCGTTAATTCTATATTTTTACAATTTAGGACAATAAAATTATCTCCGGCGGGGTTCGCGCTTGTTTTTTTCTTGGCTGGTCCGCAAAGCGCGGCTTGGGCGCAAGCGAGCAACGATCCAGCAGACGAGCACGCCTGGGCGGCGGGCGCGATCGCCCATGCGCAGCAAATGCGCAGTTTCAAGGATACCGATACCGGTGTGCAGCGGGCACCAAGCACCATTCCGGTGTTCGCGCAACACGAGGACCCCGGCGGGAAGATTGCCTCCTTCCAGCCGGGCGGTCCCACGACGCCGGCCTTAAACGCGTTCTTTCAAAACCTCGGGACGAACGGGCGCACCTGCTTTAGCTGTCATCAGCCGCAGACCGGCTGGACGGTCAGCGCGGCCAGCGTGCAGGAGCGGTTCGAGAGGAGCCGCGGCAAGGACCCGATCTTCCGTCTGGTCGATGGCGCGACTTGCCCAAGTGATCATGTCGCCACACTCGCCGAGAAGGCCCATGCCTATAGGCTGCTGACAGGCAAAGCTCTGATCCGAATCGGCCTGCCGGTTCCCGACCCTTCGAAATTGCAGTTCGAAGTGACATCCGTTTCGAATGATCCCGACGGTTGCAATACCAATCCATCGAACACCAATCCGCCGACCGGTCTCACGAGCAAGACATCAGGGATCGTGTCGGTCTACCGGCGGCCGCTGCCCTCAACCAATCTTGGATTTTTGTCCACGATCATGTGGGATGGGCGTGAGCCGAGCCCTGCAAAATTTGGCCTTACAAACGGACTTTCACAGCAGTCAATCGATGCGAATCGCATCCACGCGCAGGCAACCACGGCTCCGACGCCAAGTCAGCAAGCGCAAATTGTTGCTTTCGAGACAGGCATTTTCACTGCCCAAGAGTTCGACAACGAGGCCGGCAATCTCCATGCCCGTAACGGTTTGGGCGGCCCTGTCGCGCTCTCTTCCGAGCTCCAGGATTTCTTCTTCGGCGTCAATGACCCCTTAGGAATGAACCCCACGAAGTTGCCTTTCGACCCCAATATCTTCAACCTTTACAAATATTGGGAAAGCCTGCGGGACGCAGACGTGAAAACGGAAGCCCGCAAGTCGATCGCGCGGGGCGAGAAACTGTTCAACACCACAAGGATCAACATCACTGGAGTCTCCGGTCTCAACGACGATCTTGGCTTGGCAAGCATTCCAGGATTTTGCGGCACGTGCCACTCCACCCCAAATGCCGGCAATCATTCGGTCGCAGCACCTTTGGACATCGGCATTGCCGACGCCGGAGACAAGGCTCCTCCTGCTTTGGCCATTTCCGGCTTGCCGGTAAGCCCCCTCAG
>CAYWHF010000545.1:0-1602 GCA_964457695.1 uncultured Methylocapsa sp. | reverse complement strand
GAACGCGCGTTGGCTCGCAAGCCGCCGGACTGCAGGGCTGGTCCGGCGAATAGGGCGAGACGGGATCGCTCTCCTGCTCGCAGTAGCGGGCATAGAGGCAATATTCGCGGACGACATCCTCAGAAGATTTTGTTTTCGCGGCCTGCGCCGTCGGCGGCTTGGTCTGCGCGCAGGGATCGCCACAATCGTAGCCGCCGAGCTTATCGCGCCGTAGATCCCGGATCATGAGATTGATGTCGAGCTCCGCCTTGCACGAAAGCACGATATCGTTTCCGCAGCAGTCGAGGGCATAGCCAGGCTGAACGAGGACCCGGCCATCGCCGCACGGATGACACAGGACCTCGAAGCCGCACACGACGCCTTCGCCAAAGAGGTGACGATTGTGCAACCTGTTCTTGGCCAGAACATAGGACTCAAGCGCTTGAAGATCGTCCTCGCCCAATAATTGGCCGGCGAAAAACCTTGGCCGGACGTAAATATCTGGTTGGCAGTTGGAGCCGCATTTGCAGGTGCAAATCTCCCCCCCTGCTCCTCCGCAGGAGCACGGTTTACCGGCCAGCGATCTCGCCGTGATTAGTGGGGCATTCATGACGCTGCTCCTCTCTCAGCATAATGCGGCGGGCCTTCGCGGTAGTGATCGTCCCGCTCGGACACGATTATCCAGCTTTCAAAGGAACTGCCCGGCGATCCGCTGCCCGAGGTCCAGGGGCCATAGCCCCAAGGCGGAATCGCGCACTCATGATGCGGAGGCTGTTTTTCCGGACACAAGCTTCCAGGCAATAACGGCACTCGGCCGCCGACATTCGCCCCGTCAACCGGGCGGCAACAAGCATCGAGGATGAAGGCGCTGCGGATGGTGATTAGAATGCGATCGCCATAATCGAGCGCCTCCCGGTCGATTTGCCGGTAGCGGAAACTGCTCGCCATGCCGCCGGCGACATTGTGCGGATAGCAGTGGCCCCGGATTTCGCTAAAATAGCCGGACCGGCCCTTGCCGCCTTCGATGCGCCAGAGTTCGACGACTCCGCGCTGCTTCAAAATCTCTGCCCAAACCGGGCGCGAAAAGTGAACTACGAGACCAGCGGCCTCGTCTTCCGTCCCAAGCAGGGCTTCGGCTTCGTGGCGAAGATATGCCGCCCCATGCACCCAATTGATGCCCGTGATGACCGTGTGCTGGTAAAGACCGATCCGCCGCCTTACTTCGTTGCGAATGGCATCCTCGCTCAATTCGCAGCCGGGCTCGAATCCGCAAATTCGCGCAAGCAGGATGCAGGGCTCCTTGCAGGGCGTGCAACAGGTTTCGCAACGGGTGTCCAGATCGGGCGCGGTGAGGCTGACCCGCACGCTGACGCTCTCGCGCAGCTTGCCATAGGTGCATTCCGCCACTGCGCCGCATTGATCCGTGATGATCGGACGGAACGGATCAACCGGTTGCTCGCAATAGCAAATGCTGACATAAATATCGACCTTCCGCCCCTCGGCGCATTTGCGTTCTTCTGGGCTGAGTGAGGCCCATGGATCCACGGGGATCGGCCTGCGGACGGCGAGCTCGTCACCGTTGCAATCGATCGCTAGCCCGCAATCGATTAAGATTTTGACCGG
>CAYWHF010000544.1:0-1606 GCA_964457695.1 uncultured Methylocapsa sp. | reverse complement strand
CCTCCTCAAGACGCTGCGTCCCGCTCTCCCGCTCCCCAAGCGTCGCAAGCACATTGCCGAGATTGTTCTGCGTTGCCGCCCATTCGAGCGGAACCCGCTCGCGCGCCCTTTCCTCCAGGGCCGCGCGATAAGCCGCAACCGCCTCCGCAAGACGCTTCGTCCCGCTCTCCCGCTGCCCGAGCGTCGCAAGCGCAGTGCCGAGATCGTGCTGCGTCGTCGCCCAATCGAGCGGCCGTTCTGAACGCGGCGCGAGATTGAGATCACGACGATAAAGATCGATCGCCTCAGTGAGCGCGGCATTGTCGCCGAATTCCTCCCCTTGCTTGTAAAGTTCGCCTGCCTGACTGAAGACATATTCCCATTGCAGCTTTGGATCGAAAGGCGCGACGAGACCAGCGGCCTCGGCATATTTTTCGGCCGCCGATCTGTAGGCGAGTTGCAAATCATCGACGCGCGCGTCGAGAGCCAGAAATTTCGCCTCGTTGCGGCTCGCGTCGCTCCTTTGCGCCCGTGCCGCCTCGCGGCCACGCACAAGGGCTTGCCGCGCGCCATCGAAATCACCCTTGTCGATCAGGCCCTGCGCCTCTTGCGCAATTGCCGCCAAAGCAGGCGGCCCTTGCTGAAAGTGCTCGACTTCCGCCCGGAGCTTGATCAATTCATCCCCGCTGCGTCGAGCCGCTTCGGAATATCCTCGTCCTTCACGCCCGCTTGACCGAGCTTGGCGAGCACGGCCCGCAGGGGTGCAGCCGCGACACCTTTCTCGCGCGCAACTTGGTCCGCAAGTTTCTTCAGCTCTTCTGTGATGGGTGCGACAACCTCCTTGGCATCCGGATTTATATTTATTGGCGCGTTGAATGTGGCATTGGGTCCAGATCCAATGACATTCCCGTTGTGCACTTCAATAGTTTGGGACGGCGGCGGTGATGGCTTTGAATGATCCGCGTAGAAGGTAAAAACAGCCCAAAGCGCAGCGGCCACCGCTGCAACGCCCCCTCCAATCCAGCCGAGCCGCGCGCGATTGCCTTCTTCCCCCAAATAGGCCCAAACGCGGGACCACATGGCTGCCTCCCCGGAACCCCAATTATCTCATCATGCTACAGGCAATTTTAGCTCTGGACCACCCCAGTTTTGGGGATAAACCGAGTTCAGCGCACGCCGCCATAGGTCTGAAACCTGCAAAAAAGACATTCGCCAATGTCAAGAGGCAAGGAAGCGCCGCCAGCTCTGCTGCATCGCCACCAGACAAACAAAAGCGCAGATCCCACAACATAGGGGAGAGAGCGCTGTCTTCGGGTTTGTAAGGTTTCGGGCCTTAATCGGACAAAAAGTTTTCATGTGATTTTCTACGCCGTGGCCGAGGACGAGCTCGTTATTCACGGGGTACGGCACAGCGCCCGTCAACCGTCTACGATGCCAGATTGACGGATGGCTACCTCGCACTGCAGTGCACGTTCCCGCCTTCCGCATTGACAAAAAGGCGTCATGCACTAAGTCTAAGACGTCAGATCAAAGACCCCGGCGGAAGAGTCCAGCTCGCGCTTCCTGCAAAAAGCTGGCGCCGAAGGCGCAACCGCCCCGGAAACGCTCAGGCCAAGGGACCGCTCGG
>CAYWHF010000543.1:0-1606 GCA_964457695.1 uncultured Methylocapsa sp. | reverse complement strand
TCCAGACCATCAACTTCTCCGACAAGAGCAAAGGCAGCGCCCTGCTCGCCGCGGAGTGATCCGCGATCAGAGGCCGCAGCAAGCCGCGATTAGATGAATGGCGACTTCCCATGGCTCGCCCCCAAAAATATGGGGACGATTTGCCATGATATCGAGGAACGCCACGTAAATCCGAAATGACAGGTTCCGCATGCCAAGCACCGCATCGAATTGCGGCGCCTAATTGGCAACATAGATGCAGTAAGTCAGCAATGTTGCTGGTGTATATATTTCATTAATACATTGAAATATAAAGAGTATTTTCTAGGCTGCTCTAGAGGAACGTCAAAGAAACGAGAACATCTACAATGACAATATTTGCAACAATGTCCGCTTATATGGACTGCTTTTAGCTTTTGGATCAAAAGTTGCCTTAAGGGTTCATATTGCACCAATATGGACCATAAGCCTCTAGACCTGGGAGGCTTCTCCTGAGATGATGATGTGCGTCGTTGTATCTTGGTTGCATCTGCTTGACGTGCTAGGTTCCAGTTGCGGGAACCCATGCGGTGCGAGCAGTGGTCAACCAAGAGACGGGAGCGTTGTTTGCGGTCGACGACGTCGCCGCTCCGGACCATTTTCTCGACACTAAAATCGAGTTGACCGGCTGGACCGCCAAATTCGGAAGGCGGGCCAAATTCTACAATGTACTTTTCGGGCAGTACCTCGACCGCGTGCCGTCAATTGCAGTCGAGCGCATTCGCGAACAGCTCAGTCTGGCGAACGAAAGACTGGGGTTCTCAGGCAAGCCGGGCCGCGAACCTCTCGATATACTGCGCTATGGCAAGCCGACGAGCTACCAGCAGTGCCTTGCAGCCATTGTCGCCGCAAACATTGTATTCAGCCAAGAAGGCTTCCATTACAGGATCGGTCGCGGCACCGTTGCGTGCGCGATCTATAACATCGCGAAAGTGCAAGACCTCCTCGATGACTTGATCCAAGAATATGACAAACCGCTCGCGGACCTGATGCGGAGCAGCGTGGGCGACAACAACAGGCCGGAAGCGCTTCAATCCGCATTCCTCCATTCAAGATATGTCGAGGACTTCTGCAAGTCGGTGAGCGCGCGCCTTCCACCCGGCAAGAGGTTTTCCCCCGAACTTCTCAACGAGATCTACTTTGGCCGCCAAGTCACGTTCGGAACGGCATTTGAACTTCTTGAACATCTCAGAACACTTCCGTTGCTCAAGAAGCGTCTGAAAGGCTCAACAACGGACCACATCGGGTATCGGAACTTTGCCGAGAACGAGCGCGCGCCAGCCAGCGCTGCCTACGAAGAAGTTTCGGGAAGATCTTATGCGGCGCAGAACCCTTATGGTTGGCCGTTTCTCGCGAAACAGGCCAATCCCGAAGACGTACGCGGCTTTCGCATCGTAACCTGATACCGGCAGCTGGCGGCGGCGATCTCAGCTGCGGCATCGGCAAACCGATACGCCCGCTTTGGGTCGGCGAATGTATCTTGTCTTAAGTGACCGACGCGTCGAAGCAGAGGGTCGGCACGGTCTGACCGTAGCGCAAGCGCCGCCCGTTTGTTTTAGAGTGTCTCCCATGGAGAAGCGGTTCGGCG
>CAYWHF010000542.1:0-1607 GCA_964457695.1 uncultured Methylocapsa sp. | reverse complement strand
CCACTCCCGGGCTATTTTTTGGCAAACGCGGGTACATGCAGTGGATCGCTGACCGGCCGTAGTTGGCAGGTTACACAGGGGCCCCGACGGGCAAACCGATTTCGCATGCGCTCGCGACAGTCGTGGGCATCGGTGGCGGCATCGCTACAAGCATCAAGCCACATTTTGCTTTGGCTCTGCTCATTCCGCTAAGCTATGCCGCCTGGCTGTCCCGCCGCCAAGCGGGGGCGATCTGGCCACTTCTGTTCTCTGCGGAAAATCTTACCGCGGCGCTCATCGTCGCCGTGTATGTGCTCGTCGTGATGTTCTACTTCCCACTCTATCTGCAAGTCATGTTTCCCATTCTGGAGACGATTTATATCCCGGCCCGTCTCCCCTGGCCGGTGTTGCTGCGCACCCAATCCGTCATTCTCGTTCTGCAAACTGTTGCTGCCGTTGTCCTCCTCGGGCCCAAGACAATCCTGAAGCCGTTTCCATTCCTGTTCGCGATGGCGGCGTTGGGGTTCTTTGTCAGCATTCTGATCCAGGGCAAGGGTTGGCCGTATCACGGCTATCCCGCGATTGCGCTGATGCTGCTGATCCTTTGCGTGATCGTGGTCAAGCGATGGCCCGAAAAGAGCGCGTCGAAGAGCGTCCTTCCATGGAGCGCCTGCGCGGCTGTGCTTTTTGGCGGACTCTATGCGATTTCGACATTGTGGTTCTGGCCGCTCACTTGGTATCCGCAACTCGTCTCAACCGCCGAGAGGCTTGCGCCGCCACACCCGAAGATTGCTTCGGTGTGTGGCGGCACACAGTTTTTGTTTCCCTTGGTGCGTATCGTCCACGGTACGCCGGTCGACGATGTATTGTGGGTGAATGATGCCGTGATTGCGCTTCGCCGTTATAACGAAGTCGATCCTACGCGGCTCAAAGCGATCGAGCGCTATGCGAGCGAGGAGAGCCGCGTCTTCAATCAAGCCGTCGCAGAGAGCCGGCCGGACGTCCTCGTCGTTTGTCCAGGTTGGAAGGAATGGGCTCTGGCGCAGCCAATCTATGCCCAGACGTTGAACAGGTTTCATCGGGCCGCGATGTTGGAGACCTCGGAGATCTGGCTTCCCAATTGATACCTACGGCTTATGGCAGCCGGCGAAGACGGTCAGCCCGCCGAGCTTATTGGCACGCATGAGCGGACGCTCAGCCGCACATAGCGCCGACAGTGTTGCATTCACGGCGGTGCCGTGCCGGCGCAGCTGGCTCTTCGGCTCTCTGCTTTGACTTGGCATGACCCGCTCCAGGATGCGCGTCGCGGCGGCGAGGGGGAAAACGAGGCCGTAGTAATAGTGACTCCAATCGAGGACGAGGCCGAAGGTCGCGATGGAACGCTCAAGCGCGGCAAGGGTGTAGCGTCGGTGATGCCCCAGGAACACATCGTGCCCGCTCCAGAGAAATTGGAACGCAGGCACCGAGAAGATGAAATGGGCGCCGGCGGGCACGAGATCGACATAGGCACGCATGAGAACGGCGGCCGCCCCGAGATGCTCGCCGACGTCCAACGCCATGTCCAAGTCGGGATGGGACCGTTTTACGGTTCCCATTATTAGGAAGGGTCTTCCCGCCGATTTTTCTTT
>CAYWHF010000541.1:0-1607 GCA_964457695.1 uncultured Methylocapsa sp. | reverse complement strand
CGCCCGGTGTAAAGATGGCAGTTGATGATGCTGTTGACCTTGTCGGTGCCGCTGCCCGACTGGTTCCCGCCCATCGAGAACAGCGTCCCCACCCTGGGCGTTGGCGCGCAACGCGCATAAAAACCCCCCAGTCACGCTCGGCGGCCCCCCCCCCGCCACTTGGCCGGGGACCGAGGCGGCCACCAAAATCATGGCCGCATTCCTAGTAAAGGCCGGCCAGCCCGATTATCTCGAAGACGCTCCGGGAGGCAAGGCCTATTTGTCGAACGATCAGGCTCAACTCAAGCGCGGGAAAATCGTCTTTGCCGAGACTTGCGCAAGGTGCCATTCGAGCAAGCTGCCGGAGATCGCATGGAAGGCGCTCGATCCGTATGGCTGTTCCGGCCCCGATTATCTCAAATGTTTTAGGCGCTATTGGGACCTGACAAAGACCGGCGACTTCAAGGCGAAGATGCGGGACATCGTCTTGGACCGGGATTTTCTCAAGGACAATTACCTTTCGACCGACGCGCGCATTCCTGTCACGCTGCTTCGGACCAATGCCTGCAGCCCGCTTGGAACCAATGCGATCCGCGGCAACATTTGGGACAATTTTTCGTCTTCGACATATAAGGATCTGCCGTCTGTCGGAGAGATAACGGTTCAGGACCCGTTTACCGGAAAACCCTGGCACTACCCAATGCCGGGCGGCGGGCTCGGTTTCACCCGCGTGCCTTCGCTGGTCAGCGTTTGGTCGACCGCGCCTGTCCTTTTCAGCAATCGGCTCGGGCCATTCGACCAAGATCCCTCGGTCGAGAGCCGGATGAATTCTTTCGATGCGTCGATCGAACAATTGCTGTGGCCCGAGAAACGCCGCACCGAGCCCGGACTGGAGGGATTCGTCGCGCGTACGACGGAGCAAAGCTGGGTCAAAATCCCCAAGCGCGACATTCCGGTGGAACTGTCGAACATCTTTAGCGATCTGCCGGAACTGGTCTCCCGCCAGCTGCAGGAGCCAATCTCCCGGCTATTCGACAAAGACGGGAATTTCGTACTTGGCCCCATCCCCAAGGGATTTCCGATCAATTTCGCGGCGAATTATCAGCCGCTGGTCGACATCGAAGGAATCGCCGCCAAAGCGGTACATTTGAAAAATTTTGCGGCCCTGCTGGAAAAAGTAGTCGCGAATCTGCCGCCGCCTGGCGCGGGCGCCAGCGACGAGGAACTGCTCGGCTGGCTGAAGAATCTGCGCGAGCCTTGGATAAAGCTCGTCAAATGCCCGGATTTCGTGGTCAACAAGGGTCACTATTTCGGCGCCGCGAAGTTCAACGAAACGGAGGGCTTGAGCGAAGATGAAAAATCCTTCGTCAAGGAGCCGGAGCCGGTCCTGAGCGACGACGACAAGCGTGCCTTGATCGCGTTCCTCAAGACTTTCTAGGGGTGCTTTTGCGGGCAGGTGAATGCTCGCCGAGGCGGGCTCAGGGGAGGAAGAGGCGATGGTGCGGTTAAGAGCAACTGTCAGTGGAGCGGCCATTCTAATTGCAATGTTGCTTGTTGCAGGTTGCAGCACCTCTCCAAATCTCGATGAGGCGCAGAAGGCCGGGCGGGAGGCCAAGAGTTTTCCGCAG
>CAYWHF010000540.1:0-1608 GCA_964457695.1 uncultured Methylocapsa sp. | reverse complement strand
TTACACGGCAGCAATGACAGGTGACGCCAAGTCCGGCTTTGTCTCGCTCTGGAATGCTTCCTCCGTAGCCGAGCTCGATCTGGCCACTGGACGCGTCGTGCGTTTCATTGCTCTCCGCAAACCCTCTTCAGCGCTTGCCGGGGGCTCTCACCCGACCGCTCTTCTTCTCGATCGCAGCGACACGCGGCTCTTTGTTGCGCTTACGAACCGCGATGAAATCGCGGTTCTCGACACCGCTTCCGCCAAGCCGCTCGTCTACCTTTCGACCAAACTCCCGGACCAAAAATACGGCGGCAGCGATCCCGAATGCCTCGCCCTCTCTGCCGACGAGAAAACGCTTTTCTCTGCCAATGCGATTTCTGACTCGGTAGGCGTCTTTGACCTGACAAAACTTGTTTCCGGCCAGATCGTTCATGCCGCGGGCTTCATTCCTACAGAGTTGTATCCTACCGTCGTCGCGGCCACGGCCAACGATCTGCTCGTCGGCACCAACAAAGGACGCGGCTCCGGGCCGAATCCAAAACCCATGGGCAAGACCTCGGACGGCCGCCCTCGATATTCTTACGGTCCTGCGCTGATTCACGGGTCGCTTGCGCGCATCCCGCTAGCTGAGTTGCGGGCGAATCTTCCCGCCTATACCCAGCAGGTTTCTGAAACTAACGCGCTGCGCGGCAATGCCGATCACGTAGCCTTCCCCGGCGGCGGAAGCAAAATCCGCCACGTGATCTACATCATCAAGGAAAACCGCACCTACGATCAGGTCTTCGGCGATCTGGGAGCCGGCAACGGCGATCCTTCGCTCACCATGTACGGCGAGGACATCACTCCCAACCAGCACAAGCTCGCTCGCCAATTCGGCATTCTCGATAATTTCTATGACAGCGGAGACGTCTCCGGTGACGGCCACGTCTGGTCCAACTCCGCGTCAATCTCCGACTATATCGCCAAGACCTGGCCTATCGGCTACCGCGGTCAAGAGCACACCTACGATTCCGAAGGCACCTTGCTTGGAGGCATCTCCGTCGAAGACGGTGTTCCCGATGCCGGCGAGCCGACCGGCGGGTATCTTTGGAAAAATTTCGCCGAGCACGGAATTTCGTATCGCCACTACGGCGAATATATTGTCAGCCGATGGTGCAACGCCGAGAGCGGAGCGGACCTGCCGACCTCGAGACATCCCAAAGTGCAGGGCGCTGGTTGCTCGCGGACGGTCATCAACAAGGGTGAGCCACTTGAGAAAAATGTTGGTGATCCCCGCGGCGGCCCGAGTCCCTATCCGTGGGCCATTCCGGTCCTCGCGAAAAACGTTGCGGCGGAAATGGAACTGCGAGGACACTTCGACCCGCTTTTTCCGGACTTCGAGGTAGCTTACCCCGACCAACTTCGCGCCGATGAATTTTTGAATGAATTCAATAAATTCGTCGCGGCGCGCAAAGCCGGCAAAGACACCATGCCTCAGTTCATTCTTCTGCGATTACCCGCTGACCACACCGCGGGCGGCAGGAAAGGTCTGCCCCGGCCGGCTGCGTCTGTTGCCGACAACGACCTCGCTATCGGGCGCGTCGTTGACGCGGTCTCGCACAGCCAGTATTGGGACGATACCGCCTT
>CAYWHF010000539.1:0-1622 GCA_964457695.1 uncultured Methylocapsa sp. | reverse complement strand
AGTTGGGGGCGTCAAGTTCAGCAAATTTGATCATGGGTTCCGGCTGCGCATCCCCTCGGTGAGCCTGAGCATCGTCAGGCTGCTTGACGCAGTGTCGCCTTCTTATGCTCCTTCAAGAGCTGCAGGTTGCCGAGCTGCGCTGCCATGCCACCTCCGGGATTCCCAGACCGGCATCATGTTTCATGGCATTCACGCGAGTACTCATTCGCTCAATAGCTGCAAGAATCGTTGATGGCATAACAACGGCAAATTTACCATAAATCAGATGAACCGGCTAATTTGCGGCCTTCCTCCTTAAAGCCGCCTGCGCGGCCGCAAGCCGGGCGACCGGGACCCGGAAGGGCGAGCAGGAAATATAGGTAAGGCCTGCGTTCTCGAAAAAACCTATGGACGCCGGATCGCCGGCGTGTTCACCGCAAATGCCGATTTTCATATCCTCTCGCGCCGCACGGCCTCGGATCGCCGCGATTTCGATCAGCTCGCCTGTGCCCTCCGCGTCGATCGTCGCAAACGGATTGGCCGGAAGCAGCCCTTTGGCCGTGTAGTCGCCGAGAAAAGTTCCAGCATCGTCGCGCGAAAGGGCAAGGCAGGTCTGAGTGAGGTCGTTGCTGCCAAACGAAAAGAATTCGGCGCTGACCGCGAGTTCCCCAGCAAGCAAACAAGCGCGCGGCGTCTCGATCATTGTGCCCACAGAATAGGGGATGGTCTCGCCCGTCTCGGTCGCGATGGCTTTTGCCATTGCATCAATCCGCGTCTTGATGAGATCGAATTCGGCCGGAGCGATGATGAGCGGAGTCATGATCTCCGGATGCACCGCCGTGCCCGTTTTGCGTTTGGCAGACACGGCCCCTTCGAAAATCGCGCGGGCCTGCATTTCGGCGATCTCCGGAAAAGCGATGGCGATCCGGCAGCCGCGAAATCCCAGCATCGGATTGGATTCGGCGAGTTCCGCGGCCCGCCCTGCGAGTTTTTCCGGCAAGACACCCATTGCGTTTGCCACCGCCGCAATTTCCGCCTCGCCGTGCGGCAAAAATTCATGCAGCGGCGGATCAAGCAGCCGGATGGTTACCGGCAGCCCGGGCATGATCTCGAACAGCTCAGCGAAATCGGCACGCTGTATTGGCAAAAGTTTGGCGAGCGCGGCACCCCTGCCGGCCGCGTCTTCCGCAAGGATCATTTCACGCACCGCAACAATGCGATCGGCCTCAAAAAACATGTGCTCGGTGCGGCACAGTCCAATTCCTTCTGCGCCGAATTTCCGCGCGACACGCGCGTCGCGCGGCGTATCGGCATTGGCCCGCACGCCCATCCGCCGAACCTCATCGGCCCATCCCATCAAAACGGCGAATTCATCCGAAAGCTCCGGCTGGCGCATTTCGACAGCACCCTTGATGACTTGACCCGTGCTCCCATCAAGCGTCAGCACGTCGCCCTTTTTGAAGGTGAGGCCGGCGGCCGTCATAATTTCATTGGCATAGTTGACGCGTATCGCGCCAGCGCCAGAAACACAGGGCTTACCCATGCCGCGCGCGACAACCGCAGCGTGGTAAGTCATGCCGCCCCGCGTGGGCAATATTCCTTCCCCCCCATGCGCTCCCATACAATCCCCCGGGCTCCGCCAC
>CAYWHF010000538.1:0-1640 GCA_964457695.1 uncultured Methylocapsa sp. | reverse complement strand
CGCGATTGGCCGAGTTGCATCAGGATATCGCCGCGTTTCACCAATACTTGCAAAGCGAGCGCGGTCTGGCGGCGAACACCCTGCTCGCTTATGGCCGAGATTTGGACCGATTCGCCTTGTGGTTCGGCGACGCGAGCTTGCAGGATCATTTGCGTCTCAATCTGACTCACTTTGCCAGCTACATCGGCTTTCTGCGTGAAAGTGATTTAGCCCCGCCGAGCGTGGCCCGGCATCTGGTGGCGCTCAAGGTTTTTTATCGTTTCCTGCGTCTGGAAGGGCGTGTCGAGCAAAATGCCGTCGATCTGCTCAGCTCGCCGGCACTCTGGGAGCGCATACCGCATGTCCTCAGCCCGGAGAGTGTCGAGCGCCTGTTGAGTGCTCCTCACCAGGCGGATCGCTATTTCCTCCGCGACCGCGCATTGCTGGAAACGCTTTATGCGACCGGCGCTCGCGCCTCCGAAGTCGTGACACTACGAATGGAGGATCTCTATTTGGATCAAGGCTTCTGCAAGTGTCTGGGGAAGGGGAGCAAGCAGCGCGTCGTTCCCCTCGGAAGGGCAGCGGACAAGGCGCTCCGCGAATACTTGGATAAATCCCGGCCCAAGCTAGCCCGACGAGCCGAAGACGCGCCGTGGGTTTTTTTGAGCCGCGGCGCCAAACCGCTGACGCGCGAAATGCTCTGGGTGCTGGTGAAGAAATACACGCTCCGCGCCGGCATCAGCGGCAAAGTCAGTCCGCACACCCTGAGGCACAGTTTCGCCACTCACCTGTTGGAAGGCGGTGCCGACCTCCGTACCGTTCAAGAACTCCTCGGCCACTCCAACATCCGGACCACGCAGCACTACACCCATGTGGACCGCAAACGGCTCCGCGCCATCCATGCCAAGTTCCATCCGCGGGGATAGGAAAACGCAACAGGTAACAGGTGTCTGGCAACAGGAAGCCGAAAGTTGCCTTTCTTCCAGTTGCCTGTCACCTGTTACCTGTTGCCTATTGCCTGTTCCCTTTTGCCTATTACCGCAAGAAGAACGCAAACGCCTCGCGCTTGAAAATCGGCGGATTGGGGTCGGGTGTGCTCGGCTTGTCCTTGAAATCGCGGCGGCCCTTCGTGAGAGTCGCCGGTTTGAAGACCGCGTCCAGGTACTCCTTGATGACATCTTCTGTATTGAGAGCCGGGCTGCCTAGCAGCTTGGTCCCGGCAAAGTTCGTATTGGCGATGACTTTGAAGCCCGATTGTTGCTTGCCGCCCTTCGGCGTCTTGAGCCAATCGTTGCTCGCGGTCTTCCAATAATCATGAGATGATTTGTCCTTGTCGCCGACAATTCCATAAATTCCAGTCTTATCCAGGATGCGCCGATCGTCGGAAAGCGGTCGAGTGAGCCATGATTTCAGGTGACTGCCGACGTTTGTTTCGCCGAGGAATGGCCTCGTGGAAAGGCCAATCACGCAGGTGACATCATCGCCCTCATATTTGGTCGGAATATCGACCACTTGGCCCTGAATGACTGTCGGCTGGGCCATGAAGTTAAAACCGCCAAAGACCGGATTGAACACCGGGCCAAACGTTCGATCGGGCAGTTTTTCCTTCTTGAAATCGCGGCCGCGATCGACGTCGATGTACTCGTTGGCCAGCCAAAGAA
>CAYWHF010000537.1:0-1646 GCA_964457695.1 uncultured Methylocapsa sp. | reverse complement strand
ACGGCGCCCTTGCCGAGGCCCAGCCAGAGGTTGGCAATCGGCACCGCGTCGGGCAGGCTCGACAGGAAATAGACATAGCCGATGCCCAGTTCGGCCTGCGCCGACACCATGCCGCCCATCAGCGCAATCGAATTCGTCCACAGCACGAGCAACGGCATCGATATCGCCAGCGCGAGCATCTTCGGCAAAATCAGCCGCAGCGTCTGCGGGATGCCCATCACCGCCATCGCGTCGAGCTCCTGGGTGACGCGCATCACGCCGAGCTGCGCGGTGATCGCCGAGCCCGAGCGGCCGGCGATCAGGATCGCCGCCAGCACGGGCCCCAGCTCGCGGATGACGCTGATGCCGAGAATATTGATGATAAACGCGTCCGCGCCGAACAGCTTCAGCTGCTGCGCCGACAAATAGGAAAGCACCACGCCCACCAGAAAGCCGACCAGGGCCGTAATGCCAAGCGCCTGGGTGCCGGTGCGATAAATATTGGACGAAATCTCGCGCCATGGAATAAGGGCCGGCCTGCGCACCATGTAACCCGCATCCAGCACCACCTGGCCGAGCACCATGACCACGGTTGCCAGGTGGTCCAGCACTCCCAGCACTTTGCGGCCGACCGCGACGATGATCCACAGCGGATCGCCGGGCGTGTCCGGCGCGGTCTTTTCAGCCGGTATCTCGAGATGGTTGAAAACGGCTTGCTGCTCGTCTTTCAGCGCGAGGTTGGCTACACGCTGTCTGCCCCACGCGCGCCACAGGAGCATTGCTCCAGCGTGGTCTATTACTTCGACCTCGCGCAGGTCCCACAGCGCGCCTTTATCGGTCGCATATTCAGCCAAACGCGGGCCCAGTTCGGCAAGCCGGCTTTCCAGTCCGCGCAGATTCCACGCTCCGCTCAGCACGAGTGAGCGCGCGCGACCGGGCGAGGTCACTAGCCTGACGTCAGGCTCCGGGGATGGCGCGGGCGCGGTCTGCGGCATAAGTGAGTGCTTATTTTTATCTGTTACAGGGCGGGCTTCCCACCGTAGTTGCCTGATTGGGAAACGTTTTTATCCTATCCGTCCGGGCACAATAAGTCAAAGAATCGGCGGCCTATAGGCTCGATTGGTGCAGCGCAATAAAAAAGTCTTGACTTGCGGCGTCAAGCCCATATAATTGGCTTTGTGCGATGCAACATTTGAACAGCGACAGCGACGGTCCCGAAACAAATATTTGATTTAACGTATTTTTTATAAGGAGATTCAAAATGTTCCAAGCCCCTGAGCAATTGATGGCACTGAACAAAGCCAATCTGGAAGCGGCGGTCCGTTTTGCGGGCATCGCTCTGGAAGGCGCCGAGCGCATGCTCGAACTGCAATTGAAAACCGCGAAAAGCGCGTTTGCCGACGGCGTGCAGCAAGCCAAGGCGTTTACCGAGATCAAGGACGTGCAGGAACTCGCCCAACTGAAGAATACGCTTGCGCAACCGACCGTGGAAAAAGCCACCAGCTACGTCAAAAGCGTTTATGACGTCGCCGCCGCGACCCAGTCGGAAATCAACAAGCTGATCGAAGAGCAAGTCGCGGAATTCAACAAGCAAGTCGTGACGAGCCTCGATAAAGTCGTGAAATCGGCCCCGGCCGGCTCCGAAGTCGCCGTCGCCGCCGTCAAAT
>CAYWHF010000536.1:0-1651 GCA_964457695.1 uncultured Methylocapsa sp. | reverse complement strand
CAGAGGCCCTTGTCATCAGCATCCACGATTCTGCCTTGGGAGAAATAGGTTAGAACCTTTATGGCTTCGATTACTTGACGGCCATTCCGATCAATGAAGTAGCGCCGGCCATCCTGCGCGACGACACTGGCAAGCCCCTCGGAAAAACGGAGTGTACCCTTATAGACCGGCTGAATCACCCACTGTCCGGCGGGGTTAACGTAACCGCACTTCTCTTTCTCTCGACAGGCCGGTGCAAGCCCCTCGCGAAAACTGCCTAAGCTAAAGAACTCCGCGGGCAGAACCAGTTTCCCCTGCAGGTCGATCGCCCCGTATTTGTCCCCGCTTCGCACGGTAGCGAGACGTTCTGAGAAAGGAACCATCAAATCGTATTGCGGCGCCAGAACAACCTGTCCCTTCCGGTTCATGAGCCCCCACTTGCCGGCTTGCACAAAAGGAAGAAGATCGCGATCGTGCGCGAAATCATAGCGCCCGGCCGCTGACGGAGTCGAAGCGGAGGGCGCAGGCGGCGATGCCCCGCCGGAGGCATTCATCGCGCGACGCAATTGCGTTGCGCGCAGCCTGGCGGCCGCTGCCAGCTCGCTGCCCGGAAACGTCTGGGCAAAAAGGTCGAAGTCGTCCGGCGTTTTCGAATCCCGGACCAAAGCCCAGGCCTCATCTGCTGCGCTGAGCTTTGTGCCAGTCACGCCGGCCGCGGGCGAAACCTCCTGTTTTTGCGGCGAAGCCTGAACGTTGACCGTGACATTGAAATAGAAGTTGCCGGAGACGCTGGATGACGTCCAGGGAATCTGGGAGCCTCCGGAAGCCTTCTGCACCGCTTCCGCGGCGCGCTTGAAGACTTCCTCCAATGGCAAGCCAGGCTGATGCATTGCAGTCAAGAGGTGAGCGGTATATAAACCATTTTGGGCACCGGTATTGTCACTCGCAGTCATTCCCGGCGAGGTGGCATAGGCGATGAACGTACCGCGGGCCGCCGCTTTCATGGGCGCAAGGCCCGTGCTCTCGCCGCGCATACCAAAGGGATTGCTGCGGCAAGCGTCCAGGATCAAGATCTGCAGATCGGTGCCAGCGTCCGACATCCGCTCCAGCACTTCGATGGCGTTGATGCTGCGCGTGCGCGCCAGGATCGGATCTCCCGTCGGCAGATCGACCGGCGCGAGGTAGTTTTCTCCCCGGAACTGCAGGCCGTGGCCCGAATAGTAAAACAACGCGACATCGCCGCGGTCCAGCTTATCGATGAACTTCTGCACAGCTCGCTCGATTACTTCGCGGTTGCCGTTTTCGACGATCGTGACCTCAAACCGGGCATTGCGCAGCGACGCGCTCATGGCGCGAGCGTCTTTCACCGCGTTCGACAATACCGGAAGCTTGGTATAAGCGTCGTTGCCGATGACCAGGGCAACGCGCTTCCGGCCCTCGCCCAGTTGCCGGGTTTGCGCGCCCAATAGGGCGCTGCAAAGGGTCAGCAGGAGACAAAGCCGTTTCATTCGCCACATATTACCAAAGATGCGTGACGCAGCAACACGCAAGAGTAACCGATGGATGGCAAGAGGCCTAAACGCCCGGGCCTCAGGTATCGTCTAATTATTCAGGTGCGCGGACCGTCTCTCAGATCCCTGGGCCTTGTTGCGCTGCTCGCCTCGACAGCCTC
>CAYWHF010000535.1:0-1652 GCA_964457695.1 uncultured Methylocapsa sp. | reverse complement strand
CTTGTCCTTCAAGATCTCCGGTCAAAAGATGCCCAAGTTGACGCTCCCTTGCGCGTTATTTTCGAACTCGTGTGGGTTGACGCGGATAACGTGATCGCAATAGCAGACGGGCGAGAGGAGTTGCGCCTGCAGCGCACGGCAAGCGGCGAGCCCAAGAACCCCTTCTAAGATCAGAGCGCGCGCCGAAGGCCCGCTCGACTACCGATTTCGGGTGCTACCCGGATGTGCTCGCGCGATGCGATGAGAGCTCACGAAGGCCGGCACTGAAATGGTGAGCAGGATCGCCCCGAGCAAGGCGATCAAGAGCATCTCACCCAAAGGCAGGGCCTTTCCAGGCCTCGGCGATCCCATCCAACCTAATATCGGCGACACGTGTTAAAAGCCCAGGTACCGAACCGTTATACTAGCGGCCATGATTTTGGGAGAGAGGATTAACCTGCGTTTGATGCGGGAACGGGATCTCAATGCGTTCATCGATTTCAGCATGGACCTGCAGATTCGAGGCGCACTATTTCCTCAGCACCTAACATCTGAGACTGACATCCGCAAGCGATTTAGTGAGAACGGATATTGGTCCGACGGTTTCGGAATTCTCTTGGTAGTCGACAAGCAGGATGATCGCATTCTGGGTTCCGTGCACACCATGAAAACGAACCACTATTTCGATGCTGTGGAATTGGGCTACATCATGTACGACCCCAGCCGGCGAGGCCAAGGGATCATGACCGAAGCCGTAAAATTGGCCACCGATTACCTGTTTACTGCCGGCAAGATGTCTCGAATACAGATCATGACGGAGCCTGGAAACGCTGCTTCAATTCGGGTCGCCGAGAAATCCGGCTTTTTGCGCGAGGGCGTGCTCCGCGGAGCTTTCATCGCCATGGGCAAGCAATGTGACCTGATTTGCTTTGGCATCACTAGAGCGGATTGGGACAAGGCAAGTCGGCGCGAAAGTTGAACCGCTAGCTTTTTGCCGGCATCAGATCCTTCAGTGGACCTAACCAAGGCTCGTATCGTCGCCAACGCTCGACCGAGGTCTTATAGATCGGCTGGCGGACCTGCCAGAGGCTGGGAGTAAGAACAAGGCGCTGGTTCTGTTCATGCTCAAGACAGCGCTCATCCCATTCAACGCCGCAGAACTCAACGAGGGCCCGGATTGTGCGCTCAGGGTCGGAAACGAGCGCTTCGTACTCGATTTCCAAGACCCGGTCGGCTGGCAATACGCTGATCCAATGCTTCATGAGACGATCGTATTGGCGGTAATAGAACGCGAGGTTCTCCTTCGTGTGCGTGTACCCAGGCGCATAGCCGCGAAATAGGGTTGTGTAAAGAGATAGGCAGTTATCGATGGGGTGCCTTCGGCAGTGAATCACCCTTGCATTTGGAAACAAAGCGTGGAGCGGACCCAGTGACATGAAGTTGGTGTTGCGCTTATCGACCATTCGGGCCTTGTCAGGCGCAATCGAGCTCAATATCTTGAGATATTCGTCGGCCATCAGCTTCGCTTGCGCCAGATCGGGCTTTGGCCCGGCAAGATTGGTCGTCAGCGCATCTTCGTTTGTGAACCAATACGTCAACTACTCGCTGTGCCCGCTTGCCGGATGCCGCTTGAGGATTTGTATTGCCCCCGATGCCTGGGAACCCCAAACCAA
>CAYWHF010000534.1:0-1655 GCA_964457695.1 uncultured Methylocapsa sp. | reverse complement strand
CATTGTCGTCCTGACCATAAATAATGGTGATATTGCCGTCGCGCTTCAGCAGCATCTGGAAGCTGAGCTGCATCGCGAAGGTGAAAGGCGGCGCCACCGGCCGGCACTGGTCTTGCGCATTGGGAAAGCCCTTGCCCGCAATGGCGAGCTCGCCCTTTTGCTTCACGACCGCCGCAGCCGCGGCCGTGAGAATCGGATTGTGATAATCGCCGACAAGTTGGCCAGCATTGCCCGTGCCGTCCGGACGGCGGCGCAAATTCCGCAACGGCTGCGGACCCGATGGCATCGGCTCGAAATTGAACGCGTTCTTGCCCCAGCGAACCCCCGTGATGCCCGACGCCTCGTCCGCCGCAAACGCAGGCGCAGTGAACGTCGCCGCTGCGAAAATGCTGAAGAACAGAGTGTGGCGTTTCATCTCATGTTTCCCTCTCTTACGTTTTGTTATCGGCCCCGGCGACAGCAATGGCCTTGACTTCCAGCGTAACATTGCCGCGGCAGGCCGATAAGGCCCCTGATTGGACGAGGTCAGGAAAGACCTCATCCTGAGAGGTTGACCGAAAAGAAGGCCCTGAAAAAGCGGGTGATTCCGGTCCAGCTCCATGATTCCCTTCATTGGTTTCGAATCAGCGAGGGGCACCCCATGGCTTGGACCAAAACCACCCGCGGGCAGTATCGCCGCGTTGGACTGCGCTATGCAAGCGACACGACGTGGAAGGAGTGGACGTTGTTGAGCCGATTGTTGCCGAAGCGGGCTCGCACGGGGCGCCCACCGACGTGGACTCTTCGCACCATTACGGATGCGATCCTCTACATGCTTGCGACCGGCTGCCAATGGCGTGCGCTGCCGAAGGACTTTCCACCGTTCACGACGGTTCAGCATTACTTTTATGACTGGCGCGACCGCAACGTTTGGCGGCGGATCAATCGTGTCTTGGTTGAGCGCACGCGCCGGGCGGAGGGACGCAAGCGCACTCCTTCGGCTGGGATCATCGACAGCCAGAGTGTGAAGACCACAGAAAGTGGCGGGCCATGCGGGTTTGATGCGGGCAAGAGGGTGAAGGGACGCAAACGTCACATCGTCACCGATACGGCCGGCTCGTTGCTTGCCGTGCAAGTGCGTCCGGCCAATATCCAAGACAATCACGCTGCGGTGCCGCTATTGAAATATATCGGCCTCATCTTTCCCAAGCTGCGCCACATCTTTGCTGACCGTGTGTACCGCGGCCACAAGCTGCTTGAGGCGATCGCGGAGTTCGGCAAGTGGACGATTGAGATCGTTACACGATCGCAGAGTGTCGGTACCTTCAAGGCTGAGCGAAAACGCTGGGTGATTGAACGCACACTTGCTTGGCTCAACCGTTGCCGGCGCCTCTCTAAAGATTTTGAGAAGACAATCGCCAGCGCGGAGGCGTGGGTCCTCCTTGCGAGCATTCGCGTCCTTTCTCGCCGTCTCGCAAGGGCCTGAATCATGGGCACTAATAATGAATCCGACTCTGAGGAGGCCGCGCTCTTGCGCGGCCGTCTCGAAGGATGGACCCAGGCACTGACTCGTTCCATCCTTCGAGACGCATCGCTTCGCGATGCTCCTCAGGATGAGGCCGGTGTTTGGTCGCCGCCAATCCGTCTCGTCGGTCCGAGGCGTATGCCTCGCTACA
>CAYWHF010000533.1:0-1682 GCA_964457695.1 uncultured Methylocapsa sp. | reverse complement strand
CACCCCGTACGGTGGAGTGTGGCCTGCGTACTACGGCCAGGAGCCGACGTCATCTGCTTGACTTTGCCGCCAAAAGATTGGAGCCACGCGCAGATGGGCAACGAACTCGCCGGGCGATTCACCGGGCCCATCTGCTTTTCCTGCACAAAGAGCAATGTGGCCGCCGCCCGGCGTGGCGTAGTAGGCGCACAACATTTGCCTGGAACCGTAGGGGACGGAACGGATCCCGGCGAGCTTCAGACCGCCGTCGGAAAGAGCTGGCATGACCGGCACCGCCGGGCGTGGACCTTGCTGTACGACGTTTTGCGAGGAACGGCCGGCCGCCTGCGCCTCAAATTCTCCGAGGGAAGCCAGGGCCTGCTCAACGATAGAATCATTGGCGACTGCCGGCATCACCGCAGCAGGAGAAGGCAACGAAACGTCCCGCAGATTGAGGCGAGACGCGAAGAATGCCATGCTCCCCGACAAAAATGCTCCGGAAACGAAAGCAAGCACAACCCGATACGCTAACCAACTTTCGTGCAACCGGTGGAAGCCGTGCCCTGCCGCTTTCTCAGGTAAAACCAGCAGAGGCCAAGGCAATTTCGAGGGGTCTACCGGCGGAAAAGCGGCGCGGATCGCTTCATTTTGACGGCGCCAACTTTCGACCCTGGCCGAATCTTCAGGCGAAACCGACAGATGGGTCCGCACCGCTGCTTGCCGCTCGCGATCCAACTCACCATCGACATATCCGTGGAGTTCCGCCTCACCGACCGGTGGCTTTGTCCTGCTGCTGCGCATAGCAATCCCGCTATTTGACCACCCGTAGATAAGAAGGGCGCGGTTTAATAGAACGCGCGAAATTGTCCGCGGGTGCCGTCAGGCTCAAAGCGCCGCGCGCGCGCGCCAGCCGGTCGATGAGGGCGCTTCGGGAAATTTTGAGGATCCGCGCCGACTGCGGATAAGTGAAGCCCGCCAGCGCCACAAGCAACAAGGCTTCCCGCTCGTCGAGTCCTAAATCCAAAAGCGAAGCCGCGAAATTGTTCTGAGGCGAAGCTATGACCGATGCGGTTACGCCAATGTTCTGTGAGGAAATATGCAAGTTGTCGATTTCCACGTGAGCCGCAATACCCGCTCTCCCGAGCTTCAGCTGACGGCGGTGCCCATCGACGAGAACGGAAAAGAGACGAACGCGGAGCTTGTCCCCGCGGAGCCGCAGTCCGGACTCGAGCGGCGAAGACAAGACGGCACGAACGAGATTGGCGGCCTGCGGACAAGGCCCTTTATGGCCGGAGACGAGCGCGCAGGCAAAGCGGTAAAGCTCCGGCGCATATAGATCGAGATCGTCCCGAAAAGCCACTTCCGCGCTTCCCTGCCAGCGTTGTCTTGCCACCCTCTATGCGCTTACCCGACTCAAGCTATTATACGCCTGAAAAGGCGCCATAACCACCTGGTTGACTGCCGTCCGGCCAAGTCTTTCCCGCTCATGCGGGCTTGCGCTCGGCGCGCGCAGCCCTTAAACGCAGCAGACGCCACCGCCGTTCCAAGCAACGGCTTCTTTACCTCAATTGTCCGGATCGAGAATGACGCTAGCGGGAATATCGGCGCCCGGGTTGCAAGCCTCGGGCATCCTGGCTCGAAAACGCGGTTTGGTCATCGGGATCGCCAACAACCGGTCGATTGCCTGGGGGATCGCCAAGGCC
>CAYWHF010000532.1:0-1684 GCA_964457695.1 uncultured Methylocapsa sp. | reverse complement strand
TCACTTCCAAGAAGTTGCTAAACCAACCTGACAACCTCCGACCACACCCCCGATTTCGAGACTTTAATCGCCCACCTGACACGCGGCAGGCATATTTCGATGGACTGGAGGTATTGCGCGGTCATTTGAGCCGCTGCCTCGGACAAATCGCCGCTATAGCCGGGATGGAAGCCTCGACTGACGGCCTCATCGCCAACTACCAAGGGCCGTGGCAACTCGAGGCATATGTCGTGCCAACCCTCCGGGATGATCTGGCCTCTCTGTCAGGCGGGTAAGGGTTCTGAGAACATGGCGGTATGCGATGTTTGCAACTGTCGCATAAAGGCCCAATATTGAACCCGCCGTGGCCACGCGAAGGAGAGTTACCCAGCCTCCAATGCAGGCTCTGGCATTCGGCGGACTTTGATAGTGTTGGCGCGCTTTATCGCCTGCGGCCATGTCGTAATCGAATTGCAGGCCCGCCCACAGACCTCCGGTGCGCTGCCGAAGGCCTTGGGGCGGGTTCTTCAACGGCATAATCAGCCTTCAAACCAGATCTGCCAATCGCGCCGCTTCCCCGATACCCTCGACCGCAATCGCCTCGATGATCACTTGCGCCTGGGCCAGGGATATTCGTCGGTGAGCGTTCGATGAATAAAGATTTGGTGGCGTTTGGGCGTCAGAGCGAAGACTTGCATCTTCGCGTGGATGCCTTTGAGAAGCGCCGCCGATCGGTCCAATTGGCTCAGCGTTTTTCGAGCAAATAATGCTGCAGAAGGTAACGCATTCCGCGCACCCAGGATTCGTCGGAATTGCCGCGAATGTCGACGCTTTGGGCGAAGTAACGGTTCCCGGTCGTTGCGTCGTCTATATAGACGTTCTCATTGAGGATGAGGTTGCTGACTTTCTGCACCGTGCCCCAGACCGCGAGATCGGCACCCGCTTCGCGCGCCCAACCGATCTGGCAGCCGTTGCAGTTCTCGATTTCGGCGCTTCCGGCGATTTTTTGTTTAACCCCCTCCGGAAGGGCCACCAAACGATAGCGGCCGGAGGCAGCCAGCATTTGGGTCAATGTATCGCCGATCATGACGAGCCGCTGCTTTTCGGCTTCGCTCGTCGCCTGCGGCGATGTGTTGATCAAGGCAAATCCGAAGAAGGCGATTTTCAGCTTTTCTTGCGCGTCAGCTTTTCCTGGCACCACGGCAAAGTCAATTGAAGCGCCAAACACGGCCGCAAAAAGCACTTTACGAAGAAGTCTTAGCCAACGGCGGTTCATGCTTCCTATCCGCATTTAGCCCAATTGGGATTGACCATCCAAGTTCCGTTCGTATTCAAACCAAATCGTCCACCTGCACGACGTCCATGGAGTACGCAGTCGCAACCGCTTCGATGATGACTTGCGCTTGGGCCAGGGGATATTCGTCGGTCAGCGTCAGATGAATAAAGACCTCATGGCCCTTCGGGGTGAGCGCGGCAAGCCGCGCCGCCGCGCCACCCGTGAGATGCATGGTGGGTTTTCCGGAGGGAAGATTGACGACGCCCATGTCGTGCAAATTGACGCCAAATCGAAGCCCTGTGCCAAGTGCCTTTGCGCAAGCTTCCTTGGCGGCAAAACGTTTTGCGTAAGAGGCTGCACGGACGGCGCGGCCGTCCGACTTCGCCCGCTAGGTCCCGGTCACGCAGCGCAAGCGAAAACCCCCGGCAA
>CAYWHF010000531.1:0-1695 GCA_964457695.1 uncultured Methylocapsa sp. | reverse complement strand
GATCGAAGTCCGGCAAGTCTTTGAGCCGGAGGATTTTGGCGCGGCGTTGACACCCGAGCTCCGCGCGCAGGAAGATCGCTTGCGCGCGCAAACCGGGGCGCGCCAAACCTGAAGTCGCCATTTGGCAACCTTCAATCACCACTGAAAAGGGGAACCCATGCAAGTCCAACCCTATCTGATGTTCGGCGGCCGTTGCGAGGAAGCAATCGAATTCTACCGCAAGGCGCTTGGCGCGGAAATACAGACGCTGATGCGCTTCAAGGAGAGTCCGGAGCCATATAAGTGTCAGCCCGGCACCGAGGACAAGGTGATGCACATGTGCTTCCGCATCGGCGATACCGCGATTTTTGCCTCTGACGGAAGATGCGACGGCAAACCCGACTATCAGGGTTTTTCGCTGTCTCTGATGGTGAAGGATGATGCCGAGGCCGAACGGCTGTTCGCCGCATTAGCGGACGGCGGGCAGGTGCAGATGCCATTGGCAAAGACTTTCTTCGCATCAAGTTTTGGCATGGTTGCCGATCGCTTTGGGGTTTCGTGGATGGTCCTCGCAAAATCATGAGAGCTGTATCGTCGTTACCGGCGGCGGCTGCCCGAGGGCGGTCCGCAGGCTCATGAACGGCGGATAGCCCTTGGCACTTTTAGCCCAAAGTGGCGTAATTCGCTAGCCGTGCTGCCGCATTGACTTCGGCATGAATTTGTTCCGGAGCGGCTGTCAGCGGGCCGTGATAGGTATCCCGGCGATTATAGAGAATTTCGCTCCCGTCGAGTGTTGCCAGAATGCCGCCTGCCTCGCGCAGAATGAGGTCGGCCGCGGCAATATCCCAATCTCTTGCATTTTCCGAGGCAAATCCCACATCAAGGGCGCCCGACGCGACATTGGCGATTCGCAACGCAAGCGAGGGAATTCTGGGTTGCAAGTCGAAATTGAACCCGGCTTGGTACAACCTCTCGGCAAGGAATTTTGGAGCGGCTATCCTTGCCCCGGCGCGAATCGCCGCGAGTTTCGAAACTTTGGTTGGCTTGCCATTCAGCGTCGCACCGGCACCTTTGACGGCGACGTATGTCTCGCCGAGCGCCGGGGCATGAACTATGCCAAGCAACGGGCGCCCGTTTACGACAAGGGCAACGGCAATCGCCCAGCCGTCTTGGCCCCGCATAAAGCCGCGGGTGCCATCGATTGGATCGACGATCAAAACCCGCTCTCGCGAGAGGCGCGCGGGACTGTCGTCACTTTCCTCGGAAAGCCAGCCGGCATCCGGCACCAAGGGCTTTAGATGCTCCGCCAAATAGCAATCGACAATATGGTCGGCTTCGGTGACCGGCGAGCCACCTGCCTTGTGCGATACGGCGGCGGTCGTCGCCGCGCCCGGACGGTAATAGGCGAGCGCAAGCTGTCCGGCGGCGCAAATCGTTTCCGTAAAGGCAGCGACCAGATTGCCGTGCGAAATCGGTTCCAAGCTCGTGCCGGAGTGGGAGAAAATGGTTGCTTATCATGCTGCGGTGCAGCATGCAAGCGTTGCCACTGTCAGCTTTGGGCCGCGCCAATACCGCTTGCACCGCAAAGAAATACTGTCTGAGACTTCCGCAGTTATTGCGTGTCTACGCCTCGCGCCGCGTTGCGATGGTTTATCTTCGCTCGGCACGCTCTATTCGCCGCTCAAACTGTTCCTGCCGATCAGCCTGGCGTTCTTT
>CAYWHF010000530.1:0-1696 GCA_964457695.1 uncultured Methylocapsa sp. | reverse complement strand
CGGCCGCGAAATTGATCCACGCTTACCTTCTGTCCGGAGGCCGCGCGGATGAAAATGCCGCGCATTCCGCCGAAGGGCATTGGCGGTACGGTAGCGTTGGGTGACTAGCGTTTGCTCAGGCTGTCCCCGGCCCCATCGGGCGAGGAGCCGAGAACAGCACGGCGTATCTGAGGAATGCAGGATTGTAAAATGCACCGCCAGTGCCAGAGAATGCAGCATAAGAGGTCAGCCGCGATAGCAGAAAATGCTGAAGCTGGATATGTTGATCGGCTTGCCCAACACCCGCGCCGGAAGTCAGCTTCGGCAAAGACCCCATTTGGCCACTACCCGCGGCGCCGAGATCGCTCATCGTCCTTCGTCCGCTTTTTGATCTCGGCATTAACGATTGGCGGGCCCTGGTCCCATAATTCGTTCTCGATCCGCGCATAAGCGAGTTCGTAGTCTTCCTCCCGTTCGTGGCCATGGAGGCGGTCGTCGTACCAGTTTGTCCATACCTGCCAATCTTGCTCCGCGGTGCGGAGCGTTCTTTTCATTTCCTGCCACAAAGTCCGGAGCCGGTCTGGTTGACCATGCGGCCATAATGGCGAACCTGCAATTTCTGAAGCCGGTGTACTCTGCTCGAAACGCGCCGCGTCGGCAGAAAGCGCGGACCAAAAGGCTGCGGCGACGGTGTTGGCGTCGCCGGCGTCGCCGTCGGCAACGGCTGCGGCGTTAGAGTAGGCGTAGGAAAGGTAGGCGTAGCTGGCAGCGGCGGCGGCGGCATCTGCGGCGTATGCCGCGGCATAGGCGGTAACAGCTTCGGCGAACTCCGTTTCATAAGCCGGATATTTAGCCGCGACCCACGAAACAACCGTAATGCGGAACATCGGCAGAAGGATGTCCGCGAAGGGGTCACCCCTGAAGCCAGCGTGGTTTACCATCTGCACAACAGGCAAAGCACGCAAGGCCCCGCGCGCGATGAGGGTCGCCACAACCTTGCGCGGCTGCTTTTTCAGCCAAACCTCGAAGTCTTGCTGGTTTGCAAAGTCGGCCAGGGGTCCCTCCCCAAGCCCTCGACCGGCTCAGCATGGGGCCTCGCAAAAGAGGTTACCCGCGTCAACAGGGCAATACTCTGAAATCCTGAATTCAGTATTACCCTCGCCAATCTGAGCGAACACTGCCAGGACAACACAATCGGGCTGTCCGGCTGTTCTCAGGTTTTTACTGAATCGCCCAGCTGAAATAACTCTTGTAATGGCCGCCGAATCGCATATCATTTGCTGTGCCCAATTTCGCACGTGCCTGTGGTCGTGTGCTGGTTGGCGGGGATCCGGACAAGAGGCCGGTTAACCGCCGCAAAAGGACCGGCAGCCGGAGGCGAACCGGCGAACCCCGCCGAACGGGGGACGCGACTTAAAGCAACGACGGACCGGGCTTTTTCGTCTCTGCCAGCCTCCAAAGCTGGCGTACCGAAGAGGCTAGTCTTTCTTGCCGGGCGTGCGGACTGGGAATTTCCCAATCCAAGCGAAGGCCATGAACACTTTGGAGGGCGTGATCCGCCTCATCCAAGGTGCGCATGTCCGCAACGGCGCAGCATCAGACCGCGCATGTCCGCGAGGGCTTTTCCCTCGGCGGGCGGGCCGGTCGCGGATGGCAGGTCGGCTTGAGCGGTCGCGTCTCCAACGCGCGGGCGCAGCGGGGCATCGCCATTCACCCG
>CAYWHF010000529.1:0-1702 GCA_964457695.1 uncultured Methylocapsa sp. | reverse complement strand
ACATAAACGCCGTCGTTGACGAGCGCCGTCATGCCAAAGCCGCCGACGAGATAGGCCGAGCCATCGACGCCGCCATAGCGGCGAAAGATCGCATCCGTCGAAGGCAGATTGTAGACGAGCTCATGGTGCGGTCGCCGTCGGCCCCGGCACCCAGGCCCAGCGAGAGCCCTTGCCAAAACACTTTTAGATCCCCGGCGTTGCGCGTGTACATCGTGCCTTCGCCATAGCGCAGGCCGCTAGCGGCAAAATTCATCTCCCAAACAAGCAAGAGCGATGAATTGACATCAACGATTACATTGATTATTTTGCTATCAAAGGCAGGCGATTTCCATGAGCAGCATCACGATCCGTAATCTCGATCCGGGGATCAAGGAGCGCCTGCGTGTCCGCGCGGCGGAGCACGGTCACTCCATGGAGGCCGAGGCGCGGCGCATCCTGCAAATGGCACTTGTAAGCGCGGGGCGCCCAAAAAACCCAAACCTTTATGAGCGAGTCCATGCGCGCTTCGCGCCGCTTGGCGGTATCGAACTCGACCTGTCCACGCGCGAGGCCGCGCGCGAACCGCCCCGCTTCGATTGATGTTCCTCCTGGATACAAACATTCTCTCCGCCATGATGGGTCCAAAGCCCGTGCCTGAGGTGGCGGCGTTCATATCCGGGCAACCCGCCGAGCAGCTATTCACCGCTACGATCTGTCAGGCGGAGATCCTTTCCGGGATTGCGATCCTGCCGGAAGGCCGGCGCCGCCTTGGCCTTGAGGCCGCGGCGCGGGCCATGTTCTTGGAAGACTTTGAGGGGCGCGTACTCCCCTTTGATAGCGAGGCGGCCATTGCCTACGCGGATATTTTTGCCGCCCGCAAACGAGCGGGAAGGCCAGCAGCCACCGCCGATCTCATGATTGCCGCAATCGCCCATTGCCGCAATGCGGGCGTCGTCACCCGCAACGCCGCTGACTTTGAAGCGTGCAACGTTACAGTCGTCAATCCGTGGGAACAATAGTCCGCGCCCGACTGGGATTGTGCGAGCGGAATTTGCGTGTTGCTAACCTCCCCTTTGTGCTGGCGCCGTCATGCCGAAGACTGTTAGGGCGAGTTGGATGACCATGGCCGAGCTGGTACCGGGGCCGCGGCAAGTTTAAGAGAAAGCCCGACAAAGCATTGCCGATCGCGGTGCCATCCGCATTCTTAGAAAGAACCGCGCGCGATTTATTGCCAATCCACTTGAGTTCCTTATGCCCGAAAAAATTCCAGTTACCGTGCTCACGGGCTATCTCGGCGCGGGCAAGACGACGCTTTTAAATCGCATCCTTTCGGAGGATCACGGCCAAAAATTTGCGGTCATCGTGAACGAGTTTGGCGATATCGGCATCGACAATGATCTAATCGTCGGCGCCGACGAGGAAGTGTTTGAGATGAACAATGGCTGCGTCTGCTGCACCGTGCGCGGCGATCTCATCCGGATCATCGAGGGTCTCATCAAGCGCCGGGGCAAATTTGACGCGATCCTTGTCGAGACTACGGGCCTGGCCGACCCCGCTCCCGTCGCGCAGACTTTTTTTGCCGACGCAGATGTGCGCAGTGCCACAAGGCTCGACGCCGTGGTCACCGTTGCGGATGCTAAATGGCTCAGCGCCCGGCTGAAGGATGCGCCGGAAGCCAAGAACCAGATCGCATTCGCCGATGTGATCCTTCTCAATAAGATCG
>CAYWHF010000528.1:0-1708 GCA_964457695.1 uncultured Methylocapsa sp. | reverse complement strand
TACTGGTGTTCGTTGCGTTGGACATCATTTGTCAGGCCTTCATCGCCACGCCGCACCGCCATGCGCCCGCAGTTGCCTTTGCGTTTTTTCCCATCGTTGCGCGGCTCGTACAAATTGAGCTTTCCAATCCCGATTATGTGCCGATAGACCGTTTCCAACAGCTTGTGACAGCGTCAGGCGCGAGACTGCCCGACCTGCTGGTTACGGTTGCGCTGGGCAACGGATTTGTCCTGACGGCAATGCTTTGGGGGGCATTCGTCGCCAAACTGATAGATAGAGAACTCAAAAGCGCTTCGTTCTATTTACTGCTTTGCGCAGGTCTGACGTTTTTCGGGATCATTCATTCTGCTCTTCCTGAAGGCAATATGTATCTGCCGTGGTCTTTGCCCGACCTTGCGCGCCGAATCCCATATCAATTCACGGCCGCCTATTTGGTCTTGGCCGCGATGTTGATTGCACTTTCATTCACGAAAGGCAGCCGCGAGGCCGCGACGGAAATTTAGCCACACAAAAAGACCTTTGTGGTTTTGTGCCTTTTGTGGCTATGGCTTTCCGACGCCAGTGAGCGGAACCTGGGCAGCGATCTTCAAGCCATAGGCTTCCAGGGCGACGAGCTTGCGGGGATGGTTCGTAAGAATCTGCATCGAGCGGATATTCAGGGCGGCGAGGATCTGCGCGCCAATACCATATTCGCGCTGCTCGCCTTTCAAACCGATTGTCTCGTTGGAGTCTGCACCGTGCTTGCCATGAAATTCAAGAAGCGCGGCGCCGGACCAGGATCGGCCCATTTCATGGAGGTACAGCATCACGCCGCGGCCGGCCTTCGCAATCATCTCCAATGCGTTTTCCATTTGTTCGTGGCAATGGCAGGCTGGCGAGCTGAAGACGTGTCCCGTCAGGCAATGGGTTTGAACCCGTACGAGGATATCCTCGCCGTTCTCGATGTTCCCTTTGACCAGGGCAATATGCGTCTGCTGATCGAGGATGCTCTCAAAGATCATCATCCGGAAGTCACCGTGAGGTGTCGGCAGCGTTGTTTCTCCCACTTTTCTGACGAACCGTTCCGTCCGCAGGCGGTAACGGATGAGGTCGGCAACAGTAATGATCCGGAGACTGTGTTGCGTGGCAAACTCGATCAGATCCGGCACGCGCGCCATTGTGCCGTCTTCCTTCATGATCTCGCAGATGACACCTGCCGGGCTAAGTCCCGCCGCGGCAGCCAAATCTACCGAGGCTTCGGTTTGCCCGGCGCGTACGAGCACGCCGCCATCTCGCGCGCGAAGCGGAAAGATATGTCCCGGCCTGGCTAAATCGCTGGGTTTCGTTATCGTATCGATGGCCGTAAGAACGGTTTGGGCTCGATCGAAAGCCGAAATGCCTGTGAATACATTGCGTCGCGCCTCGATCGAGACACAGAAAGCCGTACCATAAGGCGATGTGTTGCTGTAATCCGATACCATCAGGGGGATTTGCAGCTCATCGAGCCGTTGCCCCGTCATCGCCAGGCAGACCAGACCACGTCCATGCGTCGCCATGAAGTTGATGGCCTCGGGCGTGACCTTCTCGGCCGCAACCATGAGGTCGCCTTCGTTTTCGCGGTCCTCATCATCGACGATGATGACCATCCGCCCTTCCTGAATGTCGGCTATAGCTTCTTCAATGGTTGCGAATTGCATAAGGCTTCAACAAATTTTCGATGTATTTTGCC
>CAYWHF010000527.1:0-1726 GCA_964457695.1 uncultured Methylocapsa sp. | reverse complement strand
CATGCAGAAATATTTGGAGAAGGAATTGGCGACGATCGCATTTTGCGAAAATTTGGGCGCCGTTTCGGCCCGCTCGCCGTAAGTCAGCCCGTGATAGACCTCGTCCGAAATAAAGGCGATGCCGAGCCGGTCGCAGGTCTCGCAAATGGCGCAAAGTTCGTTGCTGCTCATCATCGCGCCGGTCGGATTGGCCGGGCTCATCAACAAGATTCCGTCGAGCCTTTCCTTCGCGTGCTCGGCTTCGATCATCGCGGCGCTCACGTTGAAACGATCCGCGAAAGCCGTCTCGATAGTAACGGTTTCGATCCCCAAGACGTCGAGGATGTTGCGATAGGCAGGATAGCCCGGCGCGGCGATAGCTACCCGCGCGCCGGGGTCGAACAAGGTCAGAAAGGCCGCGGCAAATCCGCCCGACGAGCCGACGGTGACGGCCACGCGCTCCGGCTCGATTGCCACGCCATAGGTATCAAAATAATGCCGCGCGATCCGGGCCCTGAGGCTCGGGCGGCCGAGCGCCTCAGTGTAGCCGACCTGGCGCCCGTCGAGCGCGGCGATCGCGGCCTCGCGCACGGAGCGCGGCGGCGGTGCGCCTGGCTCGCCAATTTCGAGATGGACGATATCTTTCCCCTCGCGTTCAAGCCGGCTGGCGCCCGCAAGGACGTCCAAGGCCAGAAAAGGCGCAACATCGGACCGGATGGACAAGGGGACTCTTGCCACGCGCAGGCGCGGCATGAATGAGGTTTTGGTCACGTTCTAATCGTCGCCTTTCTCCGGCGCCAGAATTCCGCCGCGTTCACGGGCTCCTTGAATCTATCTGACGGCGCAAAAAATATACGGGCGTTGCTTTTAGGGCCCAAGGCCATTACCACGCCTTTGGCCCTGCAACCGGCCGCAAAACCAATTTAGGAGGCTAATTCATGTTCCACAAAAGCCTTGTGCGAAACCATGCGAGCCTTTGCGCGCTCTTTGTCTCATTGTTTCGCTGCGGCGCGCGCCGCGGCAGCTGTCGCAAGGCTTGGCTCTTGCCGCTCGCGCTTCTTCCGCTTGCGTCCTCCCCAGCTCGCGCGCAAGGCTTTTCGGCCGATCAAAAAGCTGAAATACAGGCGCTTATCAAGGAATATTTGCTCCAAAAGCCCGAAATCCTGCGCGACGCGATGGCAGTCCTCGAAACGCGCGAGGCGGCCGCCGTTGCGAAAGAGCGCGAGAAGGTCGTAAACGATTCGGGAACAAAGCTTTTTAGCCCCGCGAGCCAAGCGGTGGTCGGCGCGCCTAGTGGCAAGATCACGCTCGTCGAGTTCTTCGACTACAATTGCGGTTATTGCAAACGCGCCTTGAGCGATCTCGTGCGGCTCGTAAAGGAAAACCCCGATCTGCGCATTGTGTTGCGCGACCTTCCGATTCTCTCGCCCGACTCGCGCGAGGCGGCAAAAGTTGCCAATGCTGCCTCGCGTCAGTTCAAGGGCGACAAATTCTGGGAGTTTCACCAAAAGCTTTTGGGCTCACGCCATGCGGGCAAAGCGGAAGCGCTTGGTGCCGCCAAGGAGCTAGGCGCCGACATGGAGAGGCTCGAAAAGGATGCCGACGACCGAAGTATCGTTGCGGGAATCGAGGAATCCGAAAAACTTGCCAGGGCGCTTCAGATCCGTGGGAACCCCACCTTTGTGATCGGCCAGGAATTCGTGATCGGGGCCGTGGGTTACGGCGAGTCTCACGCCCATGGCCGCCA
>CAYWHF010000526.1:0-1738 GCA_964457695.1 uncultured Methylocapsa sp. | reverse complement strand
TTTGCAATCTTGGCCTCCTTGTCCTTGGCGAAGGCTTCGAGCAGCGGCACCGCTTCGCCGAGCTTGTTTTGCCGCAATAGCACGAGCGCCTCTTCGAGCAGGCTGTTACCCTCGGCCGCGCCTTGCGCGATCGAGTGCACCGCCGCCCCGACCGCCTGCTCCGCACCCGGCCCGGCCGCGGGACGCTGCGCAAGCAGCATATTGGTCAGTTCGGCGATCCGCGCGTCTTTTGCAGCGTCCCGGGCGTTCTGCGCGGCCCGTTCCTCCGCGCGGTTTCTTTCGACTTCCAAAAGGTATTCTGTGCTCGGCCCGGCGATGAAATCGCCGCTAACGATGGTGCTACCCCCAGAGGCGATCCCTGGTCCCGCTACAGACGCAGTGGTGCTGGCGCTTTTGTTGTAGGCTTTCTTCCTGCGCTCGGCGCAAAATTTGAAAACCTCCCAGCCTGCCTTGGTCAGCGCAGCGATCACGGCACCCGCTGCGCCTAGCGCGCCGCCGATCCGGGTCCAGTCCCAATGGCCATCTGGGCCCTTGAAAATTCCCGCTACCGTGTCAAGCTAGGGCGGCACTTCCAAATCCCCCAAAGACATCTTTTTCGCGCGATCTTACACGAGGCGGGGCCGCGGCGCGAATGCGGCTTGTAAGGTTTTGCGCGAGTTTCGGACAAAATGTTTTCACGTGAAACATTTTTGGAATAATTCTAAAAAATGATTTCCTGGAGGGTTGTATAGTCGTTTCAATAAGAGGCCGGAGTTTGGCCGGTCCGGTCTGCCGGCTCACTCTTTCTTATCGCTCATGAACAGAAACGGCGCGACATCGGCGACTTTTGGCGCCTTGCCGCTCGCAAAGGGCAAAGGCCGGCAGACCGCCATGGCGGAGAGCCCTACCCGCGCGGTCAACATCCCGTTCAACACGCCCTCACCGAGGCGCACCGAGAGTTTTGCGGCGATCCCATGGCCAAGAAATTGCTGAATAAGGCTGTCGCCGGCCGCCATGCCGCCCGTTACCGCGATATGCGTGGCAATCGAACGCATGAGTTTCAATAAGCCCAGAAATCCCGGACGGCCGCCATAGATGACCGCAACAAGCCGGACCAATCTCACCGCCTGCGCTCCGACAAAAATGACATCGATGATCGCGCGCGGCGCGAGCGCCGTGACCATGGAAACGCGCTTTGCCGCGCGCGCGATTTCGCGCCGCGCTTCCGCGTCGAGCGGCGCGACAAGCGTGCGCTCCGCGATGTCGATGAGAAAGCGGCCATCGACGATACCATGCGAAAGCTCGCGCAATTGATTACGCGCATGCGCAGCCTCGGGCTTTAAGGAATATAGCGCGGAAAGCTGACGGGTGAGCCGCCGCGCCCCGTCAAAATCATTCTTTTCGCGCGCAAGACTAAGCCCCGTGTGCAGCTCCGTGATGTGACGCTGGCGCAAGACACCGCCGACTTCGCGCATGCCAAGAACGAGAAGGGCTGTTCCTGCCAAGCCCGCAAGCACAAGACCGATCAAGCCGAAAATCGGATACCAGGAGAAAAGGTCCTCGATCAGCCGCGCGAGCCAAAGCCCAAAGGCAAGCGAAACGAGGCCGCCAGTGGCAGACCAAAAGAGGCCGGCCCAGGAAAAGAGCGAGCTCAGCTCAAGACGTGTTTTTTTCGCCGCTTTGACTGGGACGGAACCAAGATCACGAGCGGCAATGAATCGCATGGCCTCGGCCTCGTAATGGTCCACCGTGCTTTCGA
>CAYWHF010000525.1:0-1746 GCA_964457695.1 uncultured Methylocapsa sp. | reverse complement strand
TCGCTTCGCTTGCCATGACGGCCAATCCCAACAGGTCATGATTTATGGCGGTTGGAATGAGATATGGGCTCAAACGTGCGGTGGCGAGCTAAGTGGTTGAGTCTCTGATAAAACTTACTCAGCATTTATCTCTGCGGGTTCGACGAGGGTTGCCGCTGAACGGGACTAGCGCTTGAATTAGCGTGGTCGCTATTGGAGCCGGAGTCCCAGGTACCGCTCGCGAAACCAGGATCTGACGTTGCTTTCGTGCTCGTTTGCAGCGGTCTCGTGGGAGGCGTGCCCCGAGGAGCTGCGACCCGCGTTGGACTTTTGCGCTACGTCGTCTCTCATATTGCCGCCATAATCGCCCTTTTGTTCGATACGCTCCGCCTCTCCCGCACCCTGCGGGATAAGGGGCATTTTGCTTCCGAACAAGTCGACGCCTGGTGCGAAGGAAACCAGTAGAGAAGCTGAGATGAATGCCGAACGGGAAGCACTGCGAGGTGAAATTTCCGCAGCAATGAGTGAAGTAAAGGCGGAACTCGCGAAAATGAAGAGAGATATCGTGAGGGGGCTTATTAGCGCGCTCTGCGTGCAAGCGGCAATCGTCATCAGTGCGTTCGTTTGGTTCGTTAAAAGATTAATTCAGTGAGATTTTCTCGTGCCTGCGCGCGCAACCGGCGTTCATCGAGCACAAAATGCTATCAAATTCGACTCCATCCGACATCCACCCTTGCCTGTGCTATGACGATGCGCCTGCGGCGATCGATTGGCTATGCCGGGTCTTCACCGAGGTTATGCCGTCGCCGCCGCCGAAAGTGCCTCACATGCGGATCGAGTCATTCAGTTCCTGCGCGACGCGCTCGATCCGCTGCGCTGCGTCGCTGAGCGAGCTTGCGAGTTGCAAGGCCCATTCGGGCGCACCCGCCGTCGGCATTTTGAGCCGCGCAACTTCGGCCTCAAGCTCGCGGAGGCGTTCGTTTGCCTCCGCCCATTCGTCGGCGAGGGTGATCGCGACCATGATGCTCAGGCGCTGATCGCCAAGCGCGCCGAACCGCTGCCTTATTCCGGAAATCTTGGCATCGACCAGTTGCGCGAGATCGCCGAGGCGGGCTTCCTCTCCCTCGTCGCAGGCAAGCAGATAGGCCCGGCCTGCGATCGTCACCGTGAGTTCACCCATTAATGCCCTCTTTGACGGAAGCTGCTAACCTTCGGGACCGGCAAGCCCGGCAAGAACCGCCCTTATTTCTGCGCTGACATGCGCGATCCTGCGCTTCACCTCATTATTTGCCGCCTCGAGCGCCCGCGCCCTTGCGGCGGCGCCGTCAAGTTCGACCGCGAGCTTTAACCGGTCGTCCTGCATGACCGCCAGTTCTTCTTCGAGATTGGCCCGATGGCTGTCCGCCTTTGCACGCCGCTCGCTGGCCGCGTCGAGCCGATCGAGCGCGGCGGCGAGTGTCCGCAATGCGTTCTCAAGACACTCAGGCAATTCCGTTTGCGGCTCAATATTGGCGGTCATGTCAGGCTTCTGAGAACGACCGAAGCACAAACAATGCCGTCGCCGCCGTTGGCGTGGGTAACAACCGGCGTTTGGCAAACGGCCAAAATAAGCTGTGGCGCGAGTTGCCGTCGCAAAAACCAACTCCAGGCCACTTGGCGCTCCGATCACACATTCCACGAAGTCCAAAAATCCTTCTTGTGCTTGTTCGGCCGCCCCAACCTGACCGCAATGCTCCAGGTACCGGTCGACAAATCGGCCTTCCCGCG
>CAYWHF010000524.1:0-1752 GCA_964457695.1 uncultured Methylocapsa sp. | reverse complement strand
AAGAATCGTCAAGCTGACTCGTTGATAAACCGAAGCTGAGTCTGCGCTGATCTCATTGCGTAGGCTCCCTGTGGCGTCCTTTCGTCCGTCGGCATGGTCAAAATGTGCACAAAACCTGTGTTCGTCGTATTCATAAAGTGCCACTCCGCCAATCAGAACTGCAAAACAATGCGAGCGTTCTCTGCGCACGGAATAGTATCCATCCGCATAGCGCCATTCCGAACGAATATAGTTCAAGAACTCTTCCCATTCATTGCGAGAAGGAATGAGGGACAACATTGTCCCTGGTTTCTGTCGATCGCCCATCGCTATTTTCTGAAGCCTTTTTTCAAATCCATCTTCCCAACTTCCTATGAGAGTTAATGACGCTTTCTGTTCAATTCGGGTTTAGACTAACCGGATTTGCGTTTATCGGAAAAGACAGCGGTAAATGGCTTGCCAAATACCGCTGCCAGGTAGTGCGATTGAGGTGTGAAAAACAAAAACACCACCCAATCGCAGCTTAGCAAGTTGGCGGCATTCCGCCAATCGGTCTATCGATGTTTGACACGGGCGCGCGATGCGCTCTTTGAATTGATTGACGCCGTCTTGACTTCGCCCGGACTGGGCTCCTTCCCGGAGTTGTCTTGTGCGCCGGTCTTCCGCCGCCAATGGTCGAGCCTCTATGAAGCCTTGCAAGATGGGAACCTCAACTCGCCGGATTTGCTCAAACTCCGGATCGGGCATCTGCCGCCGGTCGAGCGCCCCTTGTTGGTTGGTGACCACACGGCTTGGGGACGGGTCCAGGCGCGGACGCTCAAGGATCGCTCTTTCGTTCATCAACCGACGCCGATCAAAGGGCAAAAGCCGATCACCATCGGACACCGCTACAGCACACTCGGCGTGGTGCCGGAAGCTTCGGGCAGTTGGTTTTTGCCCTTGCTGCACGAGCGCGTCGAGAGTCAGACCACGCCCTCGGCCAAGTTGGCCGGGCAACTCAAAGAAGTCTGTCCGCTGTTGGCCGAGCAATCACCGGGACGCCCACTCGGCTTATTCGATAGCGAATTCGGTAGCGGCGCATTTCTCAAGCAGACCCAAGGCATTGATTGTGATTTGCTCTTTCGAGTCAAACCGAATCGCAAACTGCGACGCGCGCCGGGAGCCTACAAAGGCCGAGGCCGCTACCCCGTACACGGCGCCATCTTCCGCCTCTCCGAGCCGAGGACCTGGCACAGGCCCGACGAACAATGGGAGTGCGAAGATGAGAAGCTCGGCCTGGTCAAGATCAAACGCTGGGACAATCTTCACTTTGAAGATGCTCCCAAACGCGCCATTACCTTATTGCGAGTCGAAAGAGCCGGGGCGCGTGGGACCCGGCGCGATCCGCGCGTGGTCTGGCTCGGTTACTGCGGGGAGCAGAAATTGCCGTTGCAGGATGCGACTTGGCGTCACTACCTGAGCCGGTATGTCATCGAACACTGGTATCGGTTCATCAAGCAATCGTTGAAGTGGACCTTGCCGCAGCTCTCGACGCCCGAACAGAGCCAGTTGTGGAGCAGCTTGCTGCTGATCGCGAGTTGGCAATTATGGCTAGCGCGCCGGGCGGCCCAGGACAATCCGCTTCCGTGGCAAAAGGCGCAACCGCCAGAAAAGATGACGCCGGGTCGGGTACCTCGGGGGATGACCGGAGTTTTGGCTGAGATGGGTACACCGGCGCAAACCGCCAAAGCCCGGGGAAAATCCGCGGGCACGCCTTGCGGGGGTGTTCCCCGC
>CAYWHF010000523.1:0-1753 GCA_964457695.1 uncultured Methylocapsa sp. | reverse complement strand
CCCTTATGCGCATCGGCCACTTGCATCATCGTCGGTTCGCCCACGAACACGGCGCTAGGGCGCGGCAGACCTGCCCCAAAGCGCGCGATCGTGTCGAGCGGACCACGGCAAGTGATTTCTTCGTCATAGCTCAGAAGAATATGGACCGGGCGGTCAGGGCGGGCCGCCAAAAATTCGGGGATCATCGCAAGGCAGACGGCGTCAAAGCCTTTCATGTCGCAGGTGCCACGGCCATACAGGTGGCCGTTCGCGCGGCGCAGTTTGAAAGGATCGCTTGTCCATGCCTGGCCTGCCACGGGGACGGTATCGGTGTGGCCGGAAAGAACAATTCCGCCATCACAGTTTTGGCCAATGGTCGCAAAAAGCGCGGCCTTGTCGCCAGCCGCATTCGGGATTTTTACATAGCAAACGCCGAGGGATTTGAAATAATCCTCGATGAAGGAGACGAGAGCAAGGTTGGATTTTGCACTTTCGGTATCGAAGCTAATAAGGCGCTCGAGAATGCTAAGCGTTTCCTCAAGCCTTTCGGGTTGCATGGCCGGCCTGCACATGAGTGGGCAAATTCACCAATCTCGAACGGCAGCGGCGTCTCGAAAATCACGCGCAAGCTCAGTTGAGAACGCGCCGCGCGTAAGGAGAATCGAGCGAGAAAACGGGTATCTCAGCGTCAAACGACTCGCCGTTCTCGCTTACCATCTTGTAGGTCCCCGTCATGATGCCGGACGGCGTCGACATATTGGTGCCCGACGTGTAGCGGAAGGTCTCGCCGGGCTTCAAAATCGGCTGTTCGCCAACGACGCCCGCCCCCTTTACCTCCTCGAGCTTGCCATTACCATCCGTGATCTTCCAATGCCTTGCGGTCAACTGAACGGTTACTTCTCCACGGTTGGCGATTTCAACGGTATAGGCCCACCAATAGGACGCCTCATCGGCATCGGACCGTTCGGGCACGAATTCCGGGAGGACCGTAATCTCTATGTCGTGCGTGACAATGGTGTACATGGCCGTGATCTTTGTTGACAAGGCGCCCGCAATCCCGGGCCATTTTACATTAGCACAACAAAATGCGACAGGGAAAGCGCGCTCTTGCAGCACGCATGCCGTTTTTTGATGTGCGCGCGGAAGCGGGCTAGCGCACCAATGTTGCGCTGCAACGCGAAGGCCTTATTATAAATCGCAGAGGGGCGCTTGGGATGGCCGGGTGCTTACGGAAGTTGCCTGAGCCTCCAACGAGCGCCACCGGTTGAATTGCAAGTGTGGAGCGTGCGGCGGCATGCAAATCAACTCTACCCGCGCCCGGAACATCCTTTGCGTGTTTCCCCGCTACACGCCATCCTTTGCGACCTTTGAATACGCCTATCCTTTGCTCGGGGGAGTGCGTGCCTGCATGCCACCCCAAGGCCTTCTGCTGATCGCCGCCGTGCTTCCAAAGACCTGGACGGTACGCTTCGTCGATGAAAACATGGAGGCTGCGCCGGCCGATTGTTTCGCCTGGGCCGATGCGGTCCTCGTCAGCGGTATGCACATCCAGCGCCGCAGGATCAGCGAACTGTGCGAGAGAGCCCATGCCGCAGGAAAGGTCGCGGTGCTCGGCGGCCCGTCCGTGTCGGCTTGTCCCGAATACTACCCTGACTTCGACTATCTCCATATCGGCGAGCTTGGCGACGCCACCGACGCTTTGATCACGACACTTTCAGAAGACACTTCACGGCCGCGCGAACAGGTCGTCTTCACTACGAAAACGCCCCTCGAC
>CAYWHF010000522.1:0-1755 GCA_964457695.1 uncultured Methylocapsa sp. | reverse complement strand
TGACGACGAACGTGCTGTCGGGGAACATCGAGATCCCGAGCCCCTCCGTGTTGCCCGGCCCCGACGCACGCTTGGCCCACACGAGCGTGCCGTTCGCGTTGTACCGCGCGACGAAGAGGTCCGACGTCCCGTCGCCCGTGAGCGTCGTCGCCGCACCCTCGCCCGGCCCGAACGTGCAGGGCGCCGGTTAGAGCCCGGTCCGGGCGATCGTCCCGCCCGGGAAGAAATCCAAGCTCGCCGATCCGCCTAAGCTCGCCAAGTCTAAGCCAGCGAGTATCGATGTCTCCGGCATAGCCGGCGCGCGCAAACAGCGCATGCCGGAGGCGATGAAGCCGCAGCTCGCAACCCTCATAGAGCGCGCGCCCGAGGGTGAAGAGTGGCTGTGCGAAGTGAAATTCGATGGCTATCGCGCGCTGGCTCGGTTGCAAGACGGCGAGGTTGGTTTATACACCCGCGCTGGGAATGATTGGACCGCGAAATGGCAGGGCATAGCCGACATTTTGCGCCCGCTGGCGAGTCATCAGGCCTGGTTGGACGGGGAAGTGGTGGCCCTGAATGAGGAGGGCAAAATCAGTTTCCAGGCTTTGCAAAATTTCGCGCGCAAAGGCCAAGCCGCGCACTTGGTGTATTACGTCTTCGATTTAATCCATCTCGATGGGTATGATTTAAGCGAGGTGCCTTTAATCGAGCGCAAGCGTTTGCTACAGCAATTGCTCGCGGGCTTGGGCGAAAATAGCGAGGTGATTTATAACGATCATTTAGTTGGCGGCGCGGACCAGGTGTTCCAACACGCTTGCATGCATGGCTTGGAAGGCATTGTCGTCAAGCGCGCCGATGGCCGCTATTTACAAGCCCGCAGCCGAAGTTGGCTGAAATTGAAATGCCGGCACCGCCAGGAATTCGTGATAGGCGGCTACACCGACCCCGGCGGATCGCGCACTGGATTTGGCGCGATTCTGCTCGGCGTTTATGATGAGCAACAACGTCTACGCTACGCCGGCCGGGTAGGCACGGGCTTCGATCAAAGCAGTCTGACGCAATTGCGTAAAACTTTTTCCGCCCGCGAAACCAAAACCGCACCGTTTAGCAATCCACCCACGGGCGCCGATGCCAGAGGCGTACATTGGTTGCGACCCGATCTGGTGGCGGAAATTAATTTCGCGGAGTGGACTGAGGAGGGCTTAGTGCGGCATGGATCGTTCATCGCCTTGCGCGAGGACAAACCCAGCAAGCAAATCGTGCAAGAAAAAGCTTTGCCACGAGGTACGGTGCGGCAATTAGAAAAAGAGACGCGAAAACAGGCGGAGGTCGCCAAGCCGCGCGCGGCGAAATCCACGCCTACCGCCGCCGGCAGTGTCACCGTGGCGGGCATCGCGATCAGCCATCCCTCGCGCGTGCTCTTCCCCGGCGTGGCCTGGACCAAATTGGATTTGGCGCATTATTACGAAAGCGTGGCCGAGTGGATGTTGCCGCATTTGAAAGCGCGGCCTTTGACCTTGGTGCGCTGTCCGCAGGGCGGTGGCGCGCACTGCTTTTTTCAAAAACATGTGAATGAAACCATACCCGAGAAGATAGGGCGCATCGAGGTGCCCGAAGAAGAGGGCAAGGCGATTTATATGTTGGCCGAAACCTTGCCGGCATTGATTGGGCTGGTGCAAATGGGCGTCTTGGAAATCCATACCTGGGGTTCTCATCAAGGCAAACTGGAAGCGCCTGATCGGATTATTTTTGATTTAGACCCCGCGCCGGATTTGC
>CAYWHF010000521.1:0-1785 GCA_964457695.1 uncultured Methylocapsa sp. | reverse complement strand
CGCTTCGTCGAATTCGTTCCATAAATTATTTTTGTTGCGGAGCGATGCCGCGCTGAAGCGCAAGCCGTTCGAGCCCGCAAGTCTTCACGGAGGTCATGACGTGATCCGGCGACTAACCGCCGCTATTCTCCGGCACTTCAGGATCGGCGGGCCTCCGCCGCCCTACCGTACATTTGCTCCCGTCTGGGAAAACAGGATTTTGCGCGATTCCTCGTCGAGCAGGATCGGGGTTTTGCTGATTTCGGCAGCCCGCGCATAGGCGCGCTCGGTTGCCGGACGCGCTTTAATTGACTCAAACCAGCGTTTGAGATGCGGCGTATCCTCAAGCCTCTGGCCTTGCCGCTCATGCGGGACGATCCATGGGTAAGCCGCCATGTCGGCGATGGAATAATCGCGAGCCACAAAGTCGCGGTCTGCGAGGCGCTTGTTCAAAACGGCGTAAAGCCGGTTGGTCTCGTTTTCGTAGCGCGTGATGGCGTATTGACGCTGTTCACGCGCATATTGCCTAAAATGGTGGTTTTGACCGGCCATCGGACCAAGCCCGCCGACCTGCCAAAACAGCCATTGCAGAACCTCGATTCGGCCGCGCAAATCCCGCGGCAGAAATTTCCCCGTCTTCTCGGCAAGGTATAAGAGGATCGCGCCTGATTCAAACACAGACACCGGAGCGCCGCCATCGGACGGAGAGTTGTCGACAATCGCAGGAATGCGATTGTTGGGCGAAATTTTCAAAAATTCCGGCTTGAACTGGTCGCCGCGATTAAGATCGACCAGATGGATCGTATAGGCAAGCCCCGCCTCCTCGAGAAAGAGCGTGATCTTGTGGCCATTCGGGGTTGTCCAATAATGAAGGTCGATCATCGCTCATAACTCGCGCAACTCAAAAAAATGCCGGCAATCCCGTTATCGCGCGCCCCAAAATGAGCGCGTGGATGTCGTTTGTGCCCTCATACGTATTTACCGTTTCGAGATTTGCGAGATGGCGCATGACGGGGAAAGCGGCTGATATTCCGTTGGCGCCAAACATGTCGCGCGCCATGCGGGCAATTTTTAGGGCCTTGCCGGCATTGTTGCGCTTGACAAGCGAAATTGCTTCGGGCGCGAGCTTTCCTGCATCGAGAAGCCGACCGATGCGCAGCGCCGCTTCAAGCCCGAGCGCGATTTCGGTTTGCATATCGGCAAGCTTTTTTTGAATGAGCTGGTTGGCCGCCAGAGGCCGCCCGAATTGACGACGCTGAAGCGAATAGGCGCGCGCGGCTTCAAAACAAGCCTCGGCCGCGCCCATCGCGCCCCAGCAGATACCGAAGCGGGCGCAATTGAGGCAGCCAAAAGGCGATTTCAGCCCCATTGCCCCTGGCAAGATATTTTCAGCCGGCAACGCGACGCCATCCATGACAATCGGACCCGTGGGGGAGGTCCGCAAGGAGAGCTTTTGGGTAATCGCGGGTGACGCGAGACCCCGCATTCCGCGTTCAACGATAAACCCTCGGATCGCGTCTTGATCCGCGCTCGATTTTGCCCAGACAATAAAAATATCGGCGACGGGGCTATTGGTGATCCAGGTTTTGGTGCCGCTAAGCCGGTATCCGCCCTCGGCTTGCTCTGCCTTGGTGCGCATCGCCTGGGGATCGGATCCGGCATCCGGTTCCGTGAGGCCAAAGCAGCCGATAATGTCTCCCTTGGCGAGTTTTGGCAAATATTTTTCGCGCTGCGCCTCGCTGCCATAGGCAAAGATTGCCTGCATCCCGAGGAAAGACTGCACGCCCATAAGCGAGCGGTAGCCGC
>CAYWHF010000520.1:0-1794 GCA_964457695.1 uncultured Methylocapsa sp. | reverse complement strand
GGGCGTGGGCCTTGGTTGGACCTGCGCGCGAAGCGCCGCAATTCGCGCCCTATGTCGTGGTGGTACTCGACCAGACAAGCGGCAAGACCAATGTTTGCAGCGCGAGCGTCGTTGCGCGCAATGTCGTTCTGACCGCGGCCCATTGCGTGAGCGGCCTTCCGGACATGCGCGTATTCTACCGCGAGAGTTCCGGAGACCGTGTTTTCCTCGGCGTGGAAAAGATCGCGATTAATGCGGACTACAAGCCCAATGCCTCGCGCCCAGCCGCTTTTTCCATCGACCTTGCGCTTCTGCTTCTCAGCGAGCCATTACCCTCAAAGTTCAGGCCTGTGCAACTCGGCGGCAAAGGCCCGGTCGCGGTGGGACAGCGCGTGCGAATAGCCGGTTTTGGCCTATCCGATGAAGACAAAGTGCGAATAGCCGGTTCCGGTCCATCGAATGAAGACGTAAGCGGGACGTCGGGGGTTTTGCGGGCAGGCGTTCTGATGTCGTCCGGGCCAAAATCGAAATTCTCGGTTCTCGTTGATCCGGCGGGAACCGGGCTTGGCGGCTGCACGGGCGATTCCGGCGCCCCGGTCTTCGCCGGCAATCAGCCTCTGCAAGTGGCTGTGGCGATCAAAGCAAACGGGGACGGCGGCAAATCTTGCGGCGCTTCCACGGTGGCCGTGCAGCTTGCGCCGCAACTGCCATGGATCCACGAGACGCTCCACGCTTGGGGCGTCTTCTAAGGGCTGGCGCAGTAAAAACGGGCGTCCGGGCGGACCGGCGGGCGGCCCAATCTATGCGCGCGGGGCCAAGCGGCTAGTGGGCGAGGGCGCCCGGGGGCTCTTCCTCCTGGGACAAGGGAGCGAGCGGCTTTGCTTCCTCGTCCCAGACGATAGGCACGGGCTGGCGGATCAAGGCGTAGTTGAGCACTTCTTCCATGCGCGCCACCGGAATGATTTCGAGCGCATTTTTGACCGGATTGGGGATTTCGGCCAGATCCTTGGCATTTTCCTCCGGAATCAGGATCTTTTTCAGCCCGCCGCGCAAGGCCGCGAGCAATTTCTCCTTGAGACCGCCGATCGGCAGAATCCGGCCGCGCAGCGTAATCTCGCCGGTCATTGCAATATCGCGCCGGATTGGGATGCTGGTCATGACGGAGACAATTGCGGTTGCCATGGCAACGCCCGCCGAAGGACCATCCTTGGGGGTTGCGCCTTCTGGGACATGAACGTGGATGTCGCGCCGGTCGAATATCGGCGGTTCGATGCCAAAATCGACCGCGCGGGAGCGGACGTAGGACGCCGCCGCCGAAATCGACTCCTTCATGACATCGCGGAGATTTCCGGTCACTGTCATGCGTCCCTTGCCCGGCATCATAACGCCTTCGATCGTCAGCAGCTCGCCGCCAACCTCGGTCCATGCCAAGCCCGTGACGACACCGACTTGATCCTCCGTCTCCACCTCGCCGTAACGAAACTTTGGCACACCAACAAAATCCGGCAAATTGTCGCTGGTGACAGCGACCTGTTTTCCCTTGCCGGTCAGGATGTGCTTGACGGCCTTGCGCTCGAGTTTGGCGAGTTCGCGTTCGAGATTCCGCACGCCGGCTTCGCGCGTGTACCGCCTTATCAATGTGAGAAGGCCGCCTTCATCGATCGACCATTCTTGGGGTTTCAAACCGTGCTTCTTCAGTCCTGCAGGAATCAAGTGACGGCGCGCGATTTCGACCTTTTCATCCTCCGTGTAGCCTGCAATACGAATGATTTCCATGCGATCCATGAGCGGCGGCGGAATGTTGAGCGTATTGGC
>CAYWHF010000519.1:0-1796 GCA_964457695.1 uncultured Methylocapsa sp. | reverse complement strand
CGCCGCGATGGCGGCGAGCTTGTTGCGATGGGCGGCGAAGTCTCTGGGGCCTCGTGTCGCCATTCAGGGCAATCTTGATCCCATCGTTCTCATCGCGGGGGGCGATGCCTTGGACCGGGCGGTGGAAGAAATCCTCAACGAGACGCGAGGAACGCCGTTCATTTTCAATCTCGGCCACGGGGTTCTTCCCGAAACCCCGCTTGCGCATGTCGCGCAATTGGTTGCCCGGGTCAGGAGCGGCACGTGAAGCTTGCCGTTGTTCTGTTCAATCTTGGCGGTCCGGATTGTCTCGAGGCGGTTCAACCTTATTTACAGAATCTATTCGGCGATCCGGCGATTATCGGCCTTCCCTCCTTCCTGCGCCGGCCGCTGGCGCGGTTCATTGCCACTCGCAGGGCTCCGCTCGCGAAGAAGATCTATGAACATCTGGGAGGGGGATCTCCGATTCTGCCCGAAACCGAAGAGCAGGCTCGGGCTTTGGAGGAGATGCTCACGCGTGCCGGGCATCAGGCGAAATGTTTCATCGCGATGCGCTGCTGGCATCCTTTCACGCGCGAAACGGTCCAGGCGGTCAAAGCATTCGCGCCCGATCGCATCGTGCTTCTGCCGCTCTATCCGCAATATTCCACCACGACAACACAATCATCGCTCGCGGAATGGCGCAAGGAAGCGACGCGGCAGGACCTCAAGATTCCTCAGCACGAAGTCTGCTGCTACCCGTTCGAAGAGGGTTTCGCGGCCGGAATCGCCGATCTTGTGGTCGACGCGTTTCAATACATAAAGAAAGACATCTCCTATCGCGTGCTGTTCTCGGCCCATGGCCTGCCCAAGCGGGTTATCGAGCGCGGCGACCCCTATCAATGGCAAGTCGAGCGCACGGTCGAGGCGGTGATGCTCCGTCTGAAGCGGCCCGATCTCGACTGGCGGATTTGTTATCAGAGCCGCGTTGGCCCGCTTAAGTGGATCGGACCCGCCACCGATGCTGAGATACGCCAGGCCGGGCAAGAGGGCAAAGGCCTGATCATTGTGCCTGTCGCGTTCGTGTCCGAACATTCCGAAACCTTGGTGGAGTTGGACATCGAATACGCAAAGCTCGCGGAGAAAGCCGGCGTTCCCGACTATATTCGCGTGTCGACCGTGCGCAGCCATCCCGCGTTCGTCGGGGCGCTCGCGAGCCTTGTCACAATTGCGCTTGCCGCCAAGACTCCCGTCACCTGTGCCCCCGGGCGGATTTGCCCGCGCCATTGCATCTGCGGTCACGACAGGACGCTTGCCTATGTTTGAGGCACTCAACCCCTATTATTTGTGGATCAAAGCCTTCCATATCATCGCGGTGATCGCATGGATGGCCGGGATGCTCTATCTCCCGAGGCTTTTTTTCTACCATTGCGACGCCAGCCCCGGGACGCCGGAATCGGAACGTTTCAAGACGATGGAGGCGCGTCTGCTGCGCATTATCGTCAATCCCGCCATGATCGCGGTTTGGATTCTGGGATTGACGCTAGTAGAGACGCCGGCGAGCGGCGGGCCCAAGCAAGGCTGGCTTATGGTTAAATTTCTCTTGGTCGTTTGCCTATCCGCGGTTCACGGCCTGTTTTCGCGCTGGCGAAAGGATTTCGCACAGGATCGAAAGCGCCGAAGCAAGCGTTTTTACGCCGCCTGGAACGAAGTTCCGGCGCTTCTGATGATCGCGATCGTCATTCTGGTTGTGGTCAAGCCTTTTTGAATTTTTTCTCAATCTCGATTGGGGGGATTTTCAACCACGAAGAATCCCGGTACATTGAGGTGTTCTTCAC
>CAYWHF010000518.1:0-1801 GCA_964457695.1 uncultured Methylocapsa sp. | reverse complement strand
AGATCCGTTTCGTCGAGCAGGCCCGTGTGATCCATACCTCGGTCGGCATGCTCACGGCGATCCCCAAGACACCGCTCTATAAAAGGCTTGCCGGCGAGAACCGGCTCGATCCCGCCGATCGGACGCCGTATGGAACGAACGTCATTCCCCTCGGCATGGCCCGCGACGCCTTGCGGGAAGGATATTTGCGGGTGCTGCATGCGCTTTATGATCCGAAAGCCTATTTCGCCCGCGTGGATGCCCTCTTTCTCGAAGGCGGTCTGAAAACCGGCGCAGCCCGCCACGCTCATTTGCGCAGCCGGCCATTCAGCCAGTTCATTCAATATGCGGAAGCGTTGCTTAACGTAAGCTTCATCTTCTTCAAGCTGCTAACCGCCGCAGAGGCAGCCGATATTCGTCACCACTACCGGCGCGCCTTATTCAACGTGGTGCGGCGGCGTCCCGAGCCGTTTGTGCTGCAGGCCTATGCGTTGAAGGCCATCTTGCATTATCATTATCACAGGCTCATCGCTGCCATCGATGCGGATGGACATTTGCTGAATATATTCTGATGACCCGGTCATGTGTGGACATCCGGTAGAAGATAGGAGAGCCGGTACGCTCTTTGCATAATTTTGCCCCGAGTCCATGAGCCCAGGGTAGCCAAGCGTCGAGATTGCAGCAACCTGCAGGCCGCTGGTCTTTGAAGATGAAACAAAGGAATAATTGTTCCAGCCATACCCGGGCTATCCGGCATTTATTGTGTCCCGAAATCTTAATCTTAGTCGTTGCTTAGAAATCACACGAAACAATAGCAAGCCAATATGAGCGGCACGAGAACCTACATAAACAGACCAATTACCATCGCCGTGTATTTCTGGCGCGGGATCGCAGTTCAGGAGGAGGATGCAAAAGACACTGTCGTGCCGCGGGTTCACGGCAGTTACATCGGGGGGGTCAACGGCATACTCGAAGATGCCAGTTCAACCGGATTGACGGAGAGACCGCGACGTCCGGATCATTGATTACCCTTGAAGAGAGGCGACATGGAGAAGAATGAATTTGCACCGGTCACCCCCGGCGAAATGCTGAAGGAAGAATTCCTTGCCGAGTATCGTCTGTCGCAGAACCAGCTCGCCAAGGCGGTCGGAATTTCACCGAACCGAATCGCCGAGATCGTCAACAACCGGCGGCGCATCACAGCTGACACCGCCCTTCGCCTGGGTTTGTACTTCGGTAATAGTCCCGAGTTCTGGATGAACCTTCAGACTCATTACGATTTGAAAAGGGCGCAGCAAAATCTCACGCCCGAGGATGAGAAACGGATAAGGGCGCTTCGAGTTGCGTAAGTCAGCGCAGGGAGGGATTTACAAAAGGCTCTATTGCTGATGTGGCGCGCCATTCTCGAACCGGCATTGCTCTTTGCCTTGCCATTCCTTGCTTACGCAGTCTATCCCGTGGAGCGGCGCAACTATCCCTTGGCGCTCGAGCATTGGTCGAAATCTGCGGTTTCGACGCTGACATTGGCCGGTCTTTTTGCAGCACTTGGCGGCATGCTTGCCTTCGGAATATTCGCTCCGCGCCACGAGGGCGCCTATGTTCCAGCCCATATCGAAGGCGGGAAGATCGTCCCGGGGCGCATTCAATGAGCCAAGAGGTGTTGGAGGGCTTGCGTATCGATGCGCCAGAGGCTGCCGCGGCGCTGCTCGACGATGACGCTTTGCGCAGCATTTTTGCCGCGCTCGACAAAGCGGGCGAGGAAACCCGGGTCGTCGGCGGCGCCTTGCGCAATGGCCTTTTTCAAAAGCCGGTGCAGGAAATT
>CAYWHF010000517.1:0-1810 GCA_964457695.1 uncultured Methylocapsa sp. | reverse complement strand
TCAGACCTGCATGATTTCTTGCTCTTTGCCGTGAAGCACAGAGTCGATTTCCCTTATGTGCGCGTCGGTGATCTTCTGCAATTCGTCACCGTGTTTATGATGCTCGTCTTGGCCAATTTTATGGTCTCTTTCGAGCCGCTTCAGAAGGTCCATCCCGTCGCGGCGGACATTGCGGACCGCGACTCGGGCCGCTTCAGCGTATTTTGAGGCGAGCTTGGCAAGTTCCTTGCGCCTCTCCTCGTTAAGTTCGGGTAACGGAATACGCAGGAGTTGCCCGTCCATTTGCGGGTTCAGGCCGAGATTCGCGTCGCGGATCGCCTTGTCGACGGCCTTCGCGAGGCTCCTGTCCCAAACCTGCACTGTCAAAAGCCGCGGTTCAGGCGTGGAAATGGTTCCCACCTGGTTGATCGGAACCTGGTTGCCATAGGCTTCGACGTGCACCGGATCGAGCAGCGCTGGACTGGCCCTGCCTGTTCTTAGGCCGGCGAATTCTCCGCGCAACGTGGCAACCGCTCCCTTCATGCGGCGGGTCAACTCGTCCCTGTTGTATGTCTCGGCCATGTTGGTCTCTGTCCCTGCCCCGAAGTCTAACCGAATGTCAGACGCGGTCCTCGATGATCGTCGACCTGCCCTGGCCCTTCAGAACGGCTGCCAGAGAACCCCGATCATGGATCGAAAATACGATGATCGGAATCTTGTTTTCACGCGAAAGACTAATGGCTGAGGCGTCCATTACCTGAAGATCTCTCGATAAGACCTCGTGATAGCTGAGAGAATCATACCTCTCAGCGTGCGGCACCTTCTTGGGATCTGCGCTGTAGACGCCGTCAACTTGAGTCGCCTTTAGCATTGCGTCGCAGTTCATTTCAGCCGCTCTGAGGGCGGCTGCGGTGTCGGTCGTAAAGAACGGATTCCCAGTCCCGGCCGCGAAAATGACGACCCGACCTTTTTCGAGGTGACGAATGGCGCGGCGGCGGATGTAAGGCTCGCACACGGTGCTCATTGGAATGGCAGATTGGACGCGGCTCGGCACGCCCGCGCGTTCCAGCGCCGCCTGCATGGCGAGCGCGTTCATGACCGTGGCAAGCATCCCCATATAGTCCGCAGTCGCGCGGTCGATCCCCCTCGCAGCGCCGGACATCCCGCGAAAGATGTTGCCGCCACCGATCACCATGCAAATCTGAGTCCCGGCGCGAGTGGCAGGTTCGACGTCCGCCGCAATGCGGTCGACTGTTTCAACATCGATGCCGTATGACTGGCCGCCCATCAACGCCTCGCCGGAAATCTTCAACAGTACCCGGCGATATTTTGGCGCTGAGGCCATTTGCGTCTCCTTAGTGGCCAGCCATTTGTTTGACTTCGTCTGCGAAATCGCTGTCGGTCTTCTCGATGCCCTCGCCGACCTGGAAACGGACAAATCCGGCAATTTCAACCGGCGTCCCCAAATCCTTCGCGGCCTTCTCGATAACCTTATCGACGCGCGTCTCACCATCGATGACAAATGTCTGATGGAGCAAGACAGTTTCTTCGTAGAATTTTCGCATCCGCCCTTCCATCATCTTTTCGACGACATTGTCAGGCTTGCCGGATTGTTTGGCCACTTCGGTCTGAATCGCGCGTTCGCGATCCACCACCGCTTTATCAAGATGTGCCGGCGTCAACGCCAGGGGCGCAGCTGCAGCGACATGCATGGCGAGCTGTTTTCCGAGCGCGGCAAGCTTCGCTTTGTCGGCGGTCGATTTGAGGGCAACCAGCACACCGATCTTACCCAACTCGGGAGAGCTCGCGTTGTGGACATAGGCTGAGACCA
>CAYWHF010000516.1:0-1811 GCA_964457695.1 uncultured Methylocapsa sp. | reverse complement strand
GATGCGCCCGACGGCACTGGCTTTGTCGATCAAGCCTTCGCGCTCCATATCGACCGCGATCTTTAGCGCTGCTTCCGCCGTTCGCTTGCCGCTTCGTGTTTGGAGCATGAAGAGCTTGCCTTCCTGCACCGTGAACTCGAGATCCTGCATGTCCTTGTAATGAGTTTCGAGCTTGCCGCAGATCGTGTTCAGTTCGGCAAACGTCGCGGGCATCGCCTCTTCCAGTGAAGGACGCTTGCCCGACTGACGCTCGCGCACGATTTTCGAAATCGGTTGCGGGGTCCGAATACCGGCAACAACGTCTTCACCCTGGGCATTGATCAGAAACTCGCCGTAGAGGAGATGTTCCCCGGTTGCCGGGTCACGCGTGAATGCGACGCCGGTGGCACTCGTATCGCCGCGATTGCCGAACACCATCGCCTGGACCGTAACCGCCGTGCCCCACTCCTCCGGTATGTCGTGCAAGCGACGATAGGTATTGGCACGCGGACTATGCCATGAACCGAAAACCGCACCGATTGCACCCCAAAGCTGTTCGTGAACGTCCTCGGGAAACGCCTGGCCGAGATTCTTCCGCACACTGTCTTTGAACAGCATCGCAATCTTTTTGAGATCGTCGGCATCGAGGTCGGTATCGAGCTCGACTCCCTTCAACTCCTTTTCAGTGTCCAGGATTTCCTCGAAAAGAGAGTGTTCGACGCCAAGCACCACTGCCGAATACATCTGGATAAAGCGGCGATACGAGTCGTAGGCGAAGCGAGGCTCGGTCAGCCTGGCAAGACCTTCGGTTGTTCGAGCGTTCAGCCCGAGATTTAGTACCGTGTCCATCATGCCCGGCATCGACACTCGGGCGCCCGAGCGGACCGATACCAGAAGCGGCTGCTTCGAGTCGCCAAAGGTTGCGTTGGCGAGCGAGCCAATGGTTGCCAGCGCCGAGTCGACCGCGGGCTTCAGATCGGTCGGGTACGACTTTCCGTGTCGGTAGAAATGGCTGCAAACTTCCGTCGTGATCGAAAATCCCGGTGGCACCGGCAATCCCAGATTGCTCATTTCGGCCAAGTTGGCGCCCTTGCCGCCGAGCAGATTCTTCATGCCAGCGTCGCCTTCGGCCTTGCCGTCACCGAACGAATAAACCCATTGCGCCATCGCGAATCCAATTGGTGCGGTCTGCAGGCTAATATGCATGCTGCCGCTGGCCCGGGCCACTGGGAACTCGGCTAACATGGTCGCAGCAGTCGCTCGAAGGAGTCGTCGTGTCCCAAAATTCGATTTTCATACCAATGGCGGTACTGGCGTTCTGGACATTCGCGGTTCTGCTTCTGATCCCGTTTCAGCGCTTTCGCGCCGCCTTCGCGGGAATGGTGAGTTCAGAAGACTTCAAGTACGGCGAATCCGGCAACGTGCCCGGCGATGTCTCGATCCCCAACCGGGCGATGATGAACCTCCTGGAGCTGCCGGTCCTATTCTATGTGATCTGTCTGATGTTCTATGTCGCCAATCGGGTCGACATGGTCGTCCTCGAAGTCGGTTGGGCGTATGTCGCATTTCGCATGGCACAGACAGTCGTTCACGTTACCTACAACAATGTCTTTCATCGGCTGACGATGTTTGCAGTCAGTAATTTTATTTTGATCAGCATGTGGGGAATGTTCTTCCTAAGGTAGCGACAATGGCGTCGCTTGCCGTAAAACAGCCTGGTCATTATTTTCGTACTAGCACTACCACTGGGGCAAATCATGGCGCTGCGCAAATATATCATCCAACGTGACCTTCCGGCTGTCCGAACGTTCGGGCCCCAGAAACTTCCGCAC
>CAYWHF010000515.1:0-1839 GCA_964457695.1 uncultured Methylocapsa sp. | reverse complement strand
GGGACTGTCCAAAGAGGACAAGGAAAAAATCCTGAACCTGAACGCCCGGCGTTTCTTCCGGCTGCCGGAATCCGTGCAGACGAAAGCGAAACAGCCGGCATTCGCCTGACTGGATCATCATCGTCATTGCCGGGCTTGATCCCATCGGCGCTAAAGTAGCCCGGCCGTGTTTTGATAGCATCTTTTGCGAGGCGGTTCGTGTAGGTGTCGTTTCAATTGTTCGAGGCGCCGCCGAATGCAGGCGATCGTAGGCTCCGGCATGATCGCCGTGAGAAGAATTGCAATGAGTAGACGCATCAAGCGCCAGACGCCTGGGCGCGTCAAGCGGCGAGTGGCCAGCGGGGAGAGTCCTCGAACTCATCTACGAACGGTTCGAGCAGGAGAATGAGCAATAGATGGGCCAGCACGAATGGTTTGGCGGAGCGTTCGTCGATACCTGGGGGACTTCTCAAACCGATGACGCTTTTGAGCCGCTTGAATGCAAGCTCGATCCGCCAGCGCAATCGGTAAAGAGCAAGGATATCGGCACTCGGGAAGGCCTCCGGAGCGAGCGAGGTGATCACGATCACCCAATCGCAAGCGGCGAGCGTACCCTTCGATATCTGATTACCGCCTTTGCTGGCGGCAAGACGCGCTTTGCGTCTGGCCTCGGCGGCCGCCTGCGGCGGTTTTTTGAGCGCGACCAGGCGCATTTTCAGTGCAGGCCCGGATTTACGTGCGATCCAAATCGAGCGGTCAATCAGCCCGCGTTTCGATGCTTTGCGGAACTCGTCAAGAATATTGAACGGGTCACCCTTCGCATCGAGCCATCGCCCACCTCTCCAGCCGGCCCGTATCAGAACATCGCCGCCTGCATCGAGAATTTCCACGATACGATCAGGTTGCAGATAGGCTCGGTCACCGAGCCGGATTTCACCTTTGACGACTGGAGCCCGGTCGAGCGTTTCACCGCCGGTCTCGTCTGTCAGCTCGAAAAAACCAAAGCGTTCACCGGGCAAATCGAATGCAGCATGCACGCGCCAGAGTTTATTTTGCGTCCTGGCAGCCGTTCCCGCCTTCGGCACGGTCGTACCGTCGATGATTCGGATCAAACGACCATGCGCGGCTTTCGGTGCGGAAGAGGACAGCACTTGGCCGATCAGATACGTGAGCCAATCTCCAGATTGCCGCAGCCGATACAGCAACGCCACGTTCGATACGTCGACAAGACCAATCGATGCTGCCCACGCAGTGGTCGCCCGCAGGCCCTGGTGGCCCAAACAGTAGGCCAAGATCATGCGAAGAAGATCGACGGCGCTTTCCAGTACGCGAGCGCGCAAGAAAGCCCTAGTGTTCCTGGCACTCACCTCGATGGCTGCGGCCCCGCCGAGTCTCCGAACGATGTCCTGCCAGTCGCGATTCAGAAGTGATTCGTGAGTCATCCCATGCTGGAATCACATGAGATTCCGCGGCGCAAGCGCTATTTTAGCGCCGATGGGGTCAAGCCCGGCAATGACGACCTGATCAAACGTTCGAATATATAGCAATTATGATTTGGCGTGGTGGAGCAAAAGAGGTCTCAGCCCTCTTTGGCTTCCGCCGCTTCGGCATCGGCGCCGCCGTGGGACTGCCGCTCGTGAATGCGCGCCGCCTTGCCGCGCCGGCCGCGCAGGTAATAGAGCTTGGCCCGGCGCACGTCGCCGCGGCGCACCAGCTCGATCGAGGCGATGCGGGGGCTGTAGAGCGGGAACACGCGCTCCCCCCCTTCGCCGTAGGATATCTTGCGCACGGTGAAGCCCTAGTTTACCCCGGCGTTCTTGCCCGCGACGGACCGGCCCCCGAAGGCCTGAACCCGTCACC
>CAYWHF010000514.1:0-1844 GCA_964457695.1 uncultured Methylocapsa sp. | reverse complement strand
TTAATTGGTGGGCGGTGACGGACTCGAACCGCCGGCCCTCTCGGTGTAAACGAGATGCTCTACCAACTGAGCTAACCGCCCACGGCTAAAGGATTAGCTCGCAAATGTTCGTGGCACAGCGGATGTCGCACGTCAACGCCTGCGAACTCACCAAAAAAGCCGGCTTTTTGAGCTAACCGGCTGCTCCTCCCGGCTGGTCTGCTTCGCGTTTGACGAGCCAATCTGATCCTTTCTCAGTCTTTATTCTGCCAGCGCCAGTCTTGTAGCGGCAACTCGGTGCCGTGTTCGGCAATGAAGCGTTTGTACTCGATGAGTCTCGCCTGGATCACTTGCTTCCAATGAACCGCGCTAGCACCGAGCTGAGGCGCCCAGTCGAGAACATCAAGGACACCCTAAAGTTTCCTGAGCTCGACTTCCTCAATGATATGGTTCCGCCCTTTGGTCAAAACGAGGCTCGCGCGCGGCATGGTCGGCAAAATATGTTCGCGCAGATTGGGAAGATTGGTCTTTCGCCAGATCGCTCGCGCGGTCAGTTCCGCAGCCTCGTCGTCGAGAGTTGCATATTTCTTGAAATAAGACGAAGGATCGCGAAAAGCGGTGTCGCGCAGCCGCATGAAGCGGGCGACAAACCATTTTTCGAGATCTTCTTCGGCCGCGTGCAGATAGACCGAAAAGTCGAAGAAATCGGAAACAAAGGGACTTGCGCGTCCGTCCTTTGCCCCCCGGTTGGGCAAAAGCACATTGAGCCCTTCGAGAACAAGAATGTCGGGGCGGTCGATGACGATCGTTCCGTCCGGTACGATGTCATACGTCACATGCGAATAAACGGGCGCACGCACATTGCGCTTGCCGGCTTTCACATCGGACACAAAGGACAAAAGCTTTGTACTGTCGTAGCTCTCCGGAAAGCCTTTTTTATCCAAAAGCCCGTTGGTTTGCAGAACGGCATTCGGATAAAGGAATCCATCCGTCGTGACGAGTTCGACTTTTGGCGTATTCGGCCATCTTTGCAAAAGCGCCTGCATGACGCGCGCAAGCGTCGATTTGCCGGCCGCGACCGAGCCGCCAATGCCGATAATATAAGGCACTTTCCCGCCCTCCGCGCCTAAAAACCGCTGGGTTGCCTTGTAGAGCCCCTGCGTCGCCGCAACGTAAAGCGCGAGCAGGCGCGACAGCGGCAGATAGATCGCGACGACTTCTTCCAAGGATATCGGATCGTTGAGCGATTTCAGCCGCGCAAGATCCTCTGCCGAAAGAGTCAGCGGCGTATCGGCGCGCAATGCGGCCCATTCATCCCTCGTGAAACGATGGTAGGGCGAGAGCATCAGCGGTGGCGCGCGTTCGTCCATCTAATCCTCGGCCGGAGCGGCACTCGCCTGGCGCGCGGCTTTTTCCGCATAGCCTGACCGGCCTGTGCGATGTTCGAGCTCCGCGCAGACATCGGCCAAGGTAATGCCTTTCTGATGCAAGACGACAAGCAGATGATAGAGAAGATCGGCGCTTTCGCGAGTAAGTGCCGCAGCATCGCCTTCGATCGCGGCGATCACAGTTTCGACCGCTTCCTCGCCGAGTTTTTTCGCCGCGCGTGCCGGCGTGTCGAGAAGCGATTTTGTATAAGAAACTTTGGCACTCGATTTGGCCCGCGCCGCGATGATCGCGGCAAGATCGTCGAGAGTGAAATGGGTCATGAGGCCCGGTCCCTGCAAGCAGCGTCATTTTGCCGGCCAAGACCCTCGGCCGTGGCGTGGGGCGCTCCGGAGCGGTCGAGGCGCACAGGGAGACCCGCACGCGCCATATGCTGCTTGGCTTGCGCGATCGTAAATTCGCCGAAGTGAAAGATCGAG
>CAYWHF010000513.1:0-1845 GCA_964457695.1 uncultured Methylocapsa sp. | reverse complement strand
TTGCGCGGGGCCTTGCGGCGTGTGGAGGAGCCGAAAACGCGCGGCGCAAGGCTCATGGATGTGGGATGCATGCAAATCAATAACTACTTCCATGGCCGCCACTTTCGTTCCGTTGCGGCGATGTTCGATCCGCATGAAAATGTCGATTATGCGGCGCGCTTCCTCAGGGAGCTCAGAGCGCGCGAGGGTAGCTGGACCTTGGCAGCTGCCCGCTATCATGCGGGCCCAAACAACGACCCCGCGCAGAAGCGCTATGTCTGCCTCGTCATGGCAAATATGGTCGCGAGCGGTTTTGGTGCCTGGACGGCAAATGCGCGCGCCTTTTGCAAAGAGCGGTCATCCTAAGGGCGATGTGACACGGCCGCTAATACAACCTAAAGCTGAAACTCGCGCGAAAAAAACACCATTAACGTTAAAAATTGGTTGACATTCAACTTAAAGTTGTTAAACCTTACCTCAGGCGGGAGTCATTCGCTGGAGGTTTCAATGTTAGTGATTATTGACGAACGTGAACTTGTAACATCAGGCTATTCAAGCCGTTTTGGTAGCGAAGGCGTAGCTTCCGCCGGATTTTGTCCCTTGGAATTTCGAGAATGGGTGGCGACTGCGGCAGATGCTGACCTCGGCGCTGTGGAGGCGTTTCTTCTCGGCGACTGCAGGGACCGGCAGCTCTATCCCAGAATGATCAAAGAGCGCACCCGTGCTCCTGTAATCGCGATGAATGAGACGCCTTCGCTTGAGCAGACGCTTGAACTCTTCGCGGCTGGTGTTGACGATGTGGTACGCAAGCCAGTTCACGTCCGTGAAATACTCGCTCGGGTTGGAGCAATTCGGCGCCGCTGCGACCACGCGCATGACTGCGCCGTTGTTGGCGAATTGCGGGTCTTCTTCGACGGCAGGGATCCACAATTGAAAGGCGTGCCCCTGCCGCTTCCGAGGCGCGAACGGCGGATCCTTGAGTTTCTCGTCAAAAACCGCGGCCGGCGCGTCAGCAAAGCGCAAATATTCAATTCCATATATGGCATTTTTGACGAGAACGTTGAGGAAAACGTCGTCGAAAGCCACATCAGCAAGCTGCGAAAGAAATTGCGCCGCAACCTTGGATATGATCCTATCAATTCGGTTCGCTACCTCGGATATCGTTTGGACGAACCAATAGGTGGACATTGACGGACCAGTTGCGCTTTCACCCTTCCATTGTGCAATTCATTTTGGCAGCGAGGTCAACGCCAAAGGACAGCCACCGAGGTGTTGGCCCAGTCACACTTTCCGGACGGCACTGGCGCAGCAGCGGCATTGACCTTTGCCGCAGTTGATCTTTTCGAATGTGGCGACATTTTTTATCCAAAGCCTTGCAGCTGCAATACATACCGTCGAGGATGATACCGGGCGGCGGCCCGGCAGGATGGCTGTTGTATCTGGCGGTGGCTTAGGCGGCTCATTGCCCGGCGCTGGCGGCTGCGCTTCATCGACGGGTGCGACTCGCGTATGCGGTACCCTCATGCTTTGAGAAGTCCGCTGCGCGGGCTCCTCATCCGTCGAGACGGGCTCTTCGAGCCCTCCTCAGGATGAGGGAAATCTTCGACTGGTTTCATCAACCCATCCTCATCCTGAGATGCATTGCGAAGCAAGACCTCGAAGGACGCACGGGCGGCGAACCGATGCGTTAAACCGCCCCTTCCTGCTTCATCGCGGCGATCTCGCCCTCGTTGTGGCCAAGCCATTTGAGGATTTCGTCGGTGTGCTCGCCCAACAACGGGGCGCGCTTGTGCTCGACCGGCGAGTCGCCGAGGTTGATCGGCATGCCGACCTGCACGTAGCGGCCGCGCGTCGGGTGGTCGAGTT
>CAYWHF010000512.1:0-1857 GCA_964457695.1 uncultured Methylocapsa sp. | reverse complement strand
GTCATCGAGCATACGATTGATCATGTCGCGGGCTGGTTTAGGCAGCCGGGCGATTTTGCCGTTGCGCCGAGGGGTGGCCGCATCGGAGTTTTGTTTTTCGATATGTTTGAGGATTTTGGGGACGAGGAGGGCTTGCATATATTTAATGCTGTTTCGGCGGGGTGAAACAAAGAACAATGGCCCTTGGCGAGCCGGTCGAGACACACATGTGTCCCTAGTTATATATAGAGGCGGGAAATGGAATCGCGCCATTTGGCGGAGAGATTTTTTCTCGTGAAACGGAAGCTGTTGGTAGCTGACTGAATATGGTCATGGCTTTTTGTGGAGCGGGCAAAGGACCGAGATGATTCGGGCCTCTTTACGGCGGCTGCTACAGAGAAGGGCGATTTACCCCGCGAGCGAGAATTGGTCGAGAAATTGGCGGAAGCGGCGACGCAATCTTTTTTGAAGATTTTTGGTAGTGGCAACGGTGAGCCCGAGCTCCGGGGCGAGGAACCGGGGCTGCCGAATTCCTTTGAGATGACAGGCGAGGAGGGACCGGAGACGGCGATCCGGGCCGAGAAAGGTGTCGAATCTGCTGCGGAGGATTTCGAATTCGGACCTGCTCTCGTTGCGGAGGAGCGCGGCGAGCGGGTCGTCCGCGTGATCCGGGAGGGATTCGATTAGACGGGTGGGTTCGCCGTCATCTATTTGGACCGGCGCCAGATCGGCTTCATTTCGGACGAGAAAGTTTTCTTTCCGGCGGTGAAGCTTGTCCACGCGTTTCCAAACGAGGCGGCGAGCTAAAGGAAGAAGCTGAGATGCTGAAAAGCTGACAGGCTGAGAGCCATTGCGCGCGCCAACTATTTGCACGAGTTCGGCGACGGCATCGGCGGCAATGGATTCGGCGTCGTAGCCGTCGGGCAGCACGCCCCTGTTGGAGCCACGCCAACGGAAGCGGTTGACGCGCTCGGCGGCAAAGAGCAGAGCCTGGTTGAGCAGGAGTTGCCAATTGTCCTTTTTCAGGACTTCTCCAAACGCCGGTTTACTGCCCGCCATGGAGCGAAAAGCAGCATGAGGCGGACCATTCGAGTGCGGAGTGCGGAGTGGGGAGTGCGGAGTATGGAATGGATTCATGCCGAGATTCTGGCAGAGGGGGATGGACAATGGCTGTCCAAGCGAAAGTTATTTTGCAGAGGGTTTTGAGCGGGGAAACGGGTTGTTGGATGGGCACCGCGGGTCTGAAGGATAAGACTGACCGTCGCGCCGCATTGACCTGGGTCATCGCAGAGGGCTTGATCCTTAGAGGGAAGCGCGCTTCTCTTCAAGGGCCGGGGCTAGCCTATCCAGTTTCCCGCCTGGGGTCGTGTGCGCCACAACGATTTCAGCGGCGAGTAACGAGGCGGATTTTCCGTTAGCCTTGCCTGTTTTCCGCCTCGTTACCTCGGCGGCTACAAGCGAAGACGCAATTTTGCCGGACACGCGCCTAGGTCGTGCGTGGCAATGGCCGACTTCATCGGCGCACAGCCAGCCTGGCGACGGCTTCAGCGCGCGAGCGGACATGCAGCTTTTCGTAGATGTGCCGGACGTAAGTGTTGACCGTGCCCAGTCCAATGCCGAGTTCGTCGGCAATTTCCTTCGACCGATGGCCTCGGGCCAGCAGCCGCAAAACCTGATCTTCCCGCAGCGAGAGCTTCGATTCCGCCAACGCGTTCGGCAGTGGTTGGCGAAAAGCAGTAACGACTTTGCGCGCGATATGGCCGGACATCGGCGCGCCGCCGCTGTGGACGTCGGAGATGGCGGCAAGAATTTCTCTTGGTGAAACGTGCTTGACCAGATAACCCGTAGCGCCGGCTTTCATCGACTCGAACACCTGCT
>CAYWHF010000511.1:1200-1872 GCA_964457695.1 uncultured Methylocapsa sp. | reverse complement strand
TGTGGGGATGAACGGGTACCCGAAATAAGCGTGAAACATAAAGGGGCGGAGGGCGACGGCTTCGATGGCCGAAAAGGCGCGGCGAGCGCCTGGTTCGGAGAGCTTCAGGAAAAAATCATCGCGGCCTGCGAAATGTTGGAACAGGAGGCGGAGGGTCCCTTCCCTAAGCCCGCCGTGGCGCCGGGGCGTTTTACGACGAAGCTGTGGCAAAGGACCGATCGCGGCGGCGAGGGCGGCGGCGGGCGCATGGCGCTCTTACAGGGACGGCTGTTTGAGAAAATGGCGGTTCACAGCTCGACGGTCTTCGGGCATTTTCCGCCGGAATTTTCCGGGCAAATTCCTGGTGCAGAAACCGATCCGCGGTTTTGGGCCGCTGGCGTTTCGCTCATCGCCCACCCTTGGAACCCAAATGTTCCAACTGTCCATATGAATACGCGTTTTGTCGTAACCACAAAGTCATGGTTTGGCGGCGGCGCCGATCTCACACCTATGCTCGATAGAAGGCGCGCCCATACCGATCCCGACACGCGCGATTTTCATGCCGCCATGAAGGCGGCCTGCGACAGTCATGCGAAAGTCGCAGATCATGCGAAATTCAAGCAAAGGTGCAACGAATATTTTTTTATTAAACACCGAAACGAGCCGCCGGGGAATAGGCGAAAATTTTTCGAA
>CAYWHF010000511.1:0-1190 GCA_964457695.1 uncultured Methylocapsa sp. | reverse complement strand
GGGCGGAATCTTTTACGATTATCTCGAATGCGCGGCGGACGACGAGGCTGCATTCGACGCGCTCTTTGCTTTTACCCGCGCCGTTGGAATGACATTATTGTCGATCTATCCCGAGATCGTGCGGCGCAATTTTGCGCTTCCATGGACAGAAGCCGACCGCGGCGAACAGCTCGTTCGGCGCGGGCGCTATGCCGAATTCAACCTCCTGTATGACCGCGGGACGATTTTTGGCTTAAATACCGGCGGCAATATCGAGGCTATCTTGTCGTCCCTGCCGCCGCTGGTGCGCTGGCCCTGACAACGCTCCGGGACCCGCTTAGTGCTCTCCCAGGCTGCCGCCCGATTCGGCAAGGGCGGCGCCGACCTCTTCGAGGCCCAGATCCTCGAGGGTGGTCTTCTCGACGGCGGTAATGGTTTCCCCTTTGGCTTGACGCCCGGCCTCCTCGGCGGAGCGCGCGACATTGACGGTAATCGAGGCTTCGATCTCGGGATGCAGATGCACAGGGATTTCGTGCAATCCGAGAGATTTGACCGGCGCTGTCAGGACGACCTGATCGCGGCCGATGCTAAAGCCGCCATCCGTGACCGCGGCGGCGATGTCGCGCGGCGTCACCGAGCCATAAAGATGTCCCGTCTCGCCGGCCTGGCGGATGATAACAAAGCTTTGCCCGTTGAGTTTTTCGGCAATAGCGGCGGCTTCGTTCTTCGTGTCGAGATTGCGGGCTTCAAGCTGGGCGCGCTCCGTTTCGAAACGGGCCTTATTGGCCTCGGTCGCGCGAAGCGCCTTGCGCACCCGCAACAGGTAATTACGGGCGTAACCGTCCTTTACCCGGACAATTTGTCCCATTTGGCCGAGTTTGGCCACACGTTCGAGCAAAATGACTTCCATATTCTGATCCTTTGGATGGGCGAGAATCACTTTCGAAGCGAGGCTGCCTTATCTTTGCGATCGCGGAGAGAAAACGCCGTTTCCAAAACACCGATCAAGACCAAGGCAAGGAGCGAGAGAGGCCAGGTAATGACAAGGACAAGATAGACCAGGATGAGAAGGGGAATGCGGACGCTCAATCCGCGCGTGAAATAATGCGCCACGGCAAGCCCAACGAGGGCGAAGGCGACGCCGATCGTCGCGGCAATAATAATGACCATCAGGCCGGCGAGGCCGCCTAAATAGGGGCCTATCACGCAGG
>CAYWHF010000510.1:0-1887 GCA_964457695.1 uncultured Methylocapsa sp. | reverse complement strand
GTTCATCCCAACTCTTGCCTCGCAGGTATTCGCGTGGAGAGAGACCATCAAAGAGGGGGTTCGGTGTCATATACCATCCTGTAATTTCCCAATGTTTTAGCGTCGGTATACGCACGAGATTGTCCGGCCCATCGATGTCCTCGCGTGAGTGGCCATCACTTTCTGCAGCGGATTGCTCCACAAAATGATGGACTTCGTATCCTTTCTCAGGCTTTCCAATACGGCTTTGCAGCTCATCAAGCGATTTTGGCGCATCAAGGTAGTCTTTGATATAGGGATATTTATCGTGAAGCCAAACCGCGGTTTCGGCTGCCGCTTCCAGGGCGACAACAAACTCTCCTGCCGGTCCCGCGGCACCCCCAGCCAGGGCTCGGGCGAGCCATCTTGCCGCAAGTTTCACAAAGACATTGCGGAGCTCTTCAGTCGCGGGCGCGACGTTTGGAATTTCTGGTGGCCCTCCATTTCCGGCCTCCCCAGGTTTATTGGCCGTCGGATTTTCCGCCACCAGCCCCGCCTCGCCACTGGTAAACCGTCCACCTTCGGGTGACCCGGGCGGGCACGCGATTATGTTTGGATTCGTCCCAATCTCCTCCTTATGCGAGCGCATGTGCGCCCACCGCAAACTCCTTGGACAAAGGAACATGGGCTTCGATGTCTTGTGCGCGCCAAAGCCTCGGCTCGTCAGCAGCCGGAAGATCGAGCGGCGAAATCCCGAGCGAACCGGCGACGGCAAGAGACCGCAGGGCGGCAGAATCATTCGCCGCCGGAGCCTTGTGATCCAGAAACGCGCGACATTGCCGGCTACCGGAACGCAAACCGCGCCCCGTCTTTCCGTGAGCGCGATACCTGGCCACATCCAGATTGCGCCGGCGCGTACCAAAAGCGTGCGCGCGGGGGCCCGCGCCTTGCCAAAGACAAAGCCGTGCATGCAAAATTCCAAAAAACCAAAAGCAGAAAGCCGGTAGAGCGGAGCTCTGCTCAGTCCGGCAGCGCGACATATCCCGCGTTGGTGAGCGTCATCGGCCTGTCGGCGGAGGCCTCGGGAAGCGGCGCGCGGCCGAGCGCGGCGCGCGTCTCGTTGATGGTCAGTATGCCCTTTGTCGCATAGCTCGAAAGGATCGCTTCCTGTGTCGCGGGATCAGTCTCGAAACCCGGGCCCCAGACGAATTCGAGATCAGCGGAGTCGAATTCGCTCGCCAAAATATCGTCGACGAGCGACTTCGCCCAGCCGAGGATCGGCCCAAGGCCCTCTTCTTCGGCAAGCTCCTTTTGCGTTTCGGCGGTCGCGCGGTTAACGGTTTGAGTGAGCGCTTGAGGAGAAATCGAGAATGCAAAACAGACGATGCGCGCGAGCCATTCGTCGAATGCTCCCTTGAGTTCGGGCTCCTTCGTTTGGATAAAAGTTTTGGCAACGCCGCCGGGGACGAATTTGGCCCGTCTGCGGCGGCCGAGATCGCCATCGAAATAGGCATCCCAATATTTTTGATAAGACGAAATCTGATCCGGCGTCCAATTTTCAGGCACTCCGATCAGGCTGTCCGGAACGTTTCCTTCCGAAAAATAGTCGAGAAGATAAAGCTGCCGGCGAAGGGCAATATTCACCGTCGTGACGATTTGCTCGACGGGGCTCAGGCCATAAACGCGATTGACGCGAAGGTTGCGCGGCCGGTAGATAATGTCGCGCACCGAATAGTCGACGGCCGGATAGCCCTTCAGAATTTGCTGGTAGGCGGCTGGATAAACGAAAATGACGCCGTCCAAATAAGGGTGCGGCCAGCGGCCGCAAGCAGCGAACCACGTGTTGAGCGCTGCCCGATCCAACGCCCTGACCGGGCTCGGCGTCGCTCGCACCAACCGGGGCGAACTAGCATGCGCGCCGGGATGGAC
>CAYWHF010000509.1:0-1892 GCA_964457695.1 uncultured Methylocapsa sp. | reverse complement strand
GGGTCAGCGCGAGGAAGCCAAAGAAGCGCGCGGCATCGGCGCCTATGCCTGAATTCGGGTCGGTGCCCGTGGAGAGAAGGGCGCCAACCACGATCACGGAGGAAATCGCATTGGTGACCGACATCAGCGGCGTGTGCAGTGCTGGAGTCACCGCCCAAACGACGTAATAGCCGACGACGACGGCGAGCGCGAAGATCGCCAGCCGGAACACGAAAGGATCGATCGCCCCGCCGCTCGCCGCCCCGGCCGCAGCCGCGACTTGATCTGCATAGGCTTGAACGCTGTCTACGGCCCGCGTAGCGGCCTGTAGCTTTTCCAGCAATTGCTCGTCAACACCTGTTGCCATCTCTTGCCCTCCACATAGATTTTCTTTTCGTTAAAGTCCTAGGACGTCTTTCGAGAACTTGCGTTCGGCCTCAACCAAGGCTTGGATGCACAAGGCCCCCATTCCTTGTGAGCAAGGTTGCCTTGATGAGCTCGTCGTCCCATTTGATTGCCAGCGACTTGGATTTCTGGTCGATCATCGTCTCGACAAAAGCCAAAAGATTCTTGGCATAAAACGCCGAGGCGGTGGCGGGCACCTGGCCCGCGACATTCACGCGGCCAATAATTTTAACGCCGTTTCTTGACACAGCGGTTTCGCCGGCTATCGCCAATTCGCAGTTTCCGCCCCGCTCCACGGCGAGATCGACGACGACAGAGCCCGGACGCATCGATTCGACCATCGCGCCCGTGATGAGAACCGGTGCCGGGCGGCCGGGGATAAGGGCCGTGGTAATAACAATGTCCTGCGAAGAAATATGCTCGGCGATCAGCGCCGCTTGCTTGGCTTTGTAAGCCGCCGACATTTCCTTGGCGTAGCCCGCCGCGGTTTCGGCCTGCTTAAATTCCTCGTCTTCGACGGCGACGAATTTGGCGCCAAGCGACACAACCTGCTCTTTCGTGGCGGGCCGCACGTCGGTCGCCGTCACGATGGCGCCAAACTTGCGCGCCGTGGCAATTGCCTGCAGCCCAGCAACCCCTACGCCCATGATGAAGATTTTTGCCGGCTGGATCATCCCGGCAGCCGTCATCATCATTGGAATGACGCGGCCATATTCGGCGGCGGCATCGATGACCGCGCGATAGCCGGCGACATTCGCTTGGCTCGAGAGGACGTCCATCGTCTGAGCCCTGGTAATCCGCGGCATGAATTCCATTGCGAAGGCGCAGACCCCCGCGTCCGCTACGGATTTTAGGGCGTCGGCGTTGCCGTAAGGGTCCATGATCGCGACGATTGCGGCGCCGGTTTTTACCCCGGCAATCTCTTCCGCCGAGGGACGCCGGACGCGCAGTACAATATCTGCGCCGGTCACGGTTGGCGCGGCGCCCTGCGCAACCGCTGCGCCCGCCTGGGCGTAGTCATTGTCCGGAATGCCGGATTTCAGTCCGGCGCCTGCCTGAACCCGGACCTCAGCGCCAAGTCCCACAAACCTTTTCACCGTCTCCGGGGTCGCCGCGACTCGGGCCTCAAAGGGATCGGTTTCGGCGGGAATGGCGATGATCATTTATGGCTCCGGAAGTTGTAAGGCCGTGACCCAGCCCGATTTTTGTTTGCCGGTCAAGCCGTGGCTTTGAGAGAAGGACTGGGAGATAAAGGGATATCAGCCGAGAAGTTAGGCGAGCAAGGCGACGACAACGGCAACGCCCGCGATGGAATATTTGACCTGCTGGAGGTACCGGCAGGTTTTTTCCTGCTCCTCGTAATCCATCGCCGGATCGCCCACGGATTGCGCATCGTTATTTGCCATTGGCCCGCCTTTTCGGTCGCCGGATCTGCTTCAACGTCAACTTTTGCCACGATTTGTGCCGCCCGCAAGAGGGAAAAGCGCGGTGCGCAATAATTTTTGTGC
>CAYWHF010000508.1:0-1908 GCA_964457695.1 uncultured Methylocapsa sp. | reverse complement strand
CGATCCGTCACCCCCCCCGGGGTTGCGGGGTGAAAGGGGAATTGCGTGCGCGGTTACAATGAAGCATTCCCCGCGTCGAACAATGGCCTCTTTCTTCACGCGTTACGGCGTTTCACCTTATAGTTGTCGCGGATGAGCGCGACCGAACTAATCGAGCAATTGAAGACGCTATCCGCCAGGGAGCGGGAAGCGTTCGCGCGCCTCTTCCATGAGTTGGAGACGCCCACCGTCCCGGCGGCGGGCAATGACGACGGCGCGTCCGCTCCCGGTCCCGGCAACTGGCCTGATTTTGGCGCGCGGCTCAAGCGCATTTACGGGAACAAGGTGGTCGCTGATAGCGAAGCCGTGATTTCTCACGCGCGCGGCGACCGGTGATCCCGGCCTTCGCGGCGGCTTCGGGATCGAGGCGTTTAAGAAACTTGTGGGCATTTGCGCGGACGATAGGATCGGTATTGTTGAGCCCTGCTGATCGAGCAAGTCCTCCAGGCCAAGTGCCGCGCCCAGCCAGGCATTGTTGTCCGAATCTTGCATAATGGATAAAAGCAACGGCACGATTTGTTGCTTTGCATCTTTGAATTTGCAGAGCGCGTCTATTGCATCGCGGCGGATCCCTCGGTCTTTATCCTGGAGGCAGTCGATGAGCGCCGGAACCGCAATGTCGGGACGGCGTGCAATCCTCGTTAAGGCCGCTAGGGCAGTTCGACGGACACGGGCGTTTGTGGTTTGCAAGCCGCTGACCAGAAAAGGCACAGCGGCTTCGGCAGTTGGGCCAATGTATCTTAGTGTCAAGGCTGCCCCAAACCAATTTGTCGACAGCCAATTTGTCGAATGTGTATCCTCAAGAAAGGCCAGCAATGGCATAATTGATTCCTCCCGAATTTTTATCAGGGAGGCCCTGGCACGAGCAGCAACCAAATAGTTTCTGTCGATGCGCGTGCTAGTGGCACGCAGCGCGGGGATCGCTGCTCGCGCCGCCCGGCCGATTTCTCCCAGGGCCGTTGCGGCCTGAGCATGATATACGCCCTCGGGAATTACATGGCGCGGAGCGATGAACCGATTGTGAATTTCCGCGTGATGTTGGGCAAAACCAACGAACTTTTGCTTAATCGCCGAGTCCCGGCGTTGGAGAGTAGCAATGAGCCAGTCAATGGCGGGTTCGCCCATAGCGCGCAGGGCGGCTCGTTGTTCGTCCGAAGGGTTCACATTTTCGTATTCCAATCCGCGAATCCAGCGTGATAAGGATTTCCCCAGATAGCTCGGTTCAGACTCTTGGCGGGTGAAAAAGACAATCCCCCCAAGCACCGCTACCAGTATGCTAAAAATTGCAATTCGCTTGAGAGCTGTCACACCGCGACCATCATCAACTCGTCCCTTTTCCGCATCCAGTCCAAACTCCCTATGGACATGGATTGTTGACCGAGCTAAATAAAACCCCTGCGCAGCCTCTGGTCTGACCCCTTTCACGCTCATGCTTTCCTAGAGCGGCTTCAAGTCCGGGTCATCAATTGCCATCCGCTGCACCTGCCACTGCTGACGGGAGGTTCCGTTCACAGGCTCAGGGCGATCGGAGTCATCGGCATAAGTGGGGATTTCGCACACCGGCGGCGGGTGGTTTGGCCCAAGCAGAGGCGGCTCTAGCGCCGGCGGGGCCGCCAAAGGGGCAGCCCCCGCTGAGCGCGCAGAGTGGTGTTCATGTTGAACTCGTCTGTTCGCGCCGAGCCTGCTAGCCTGCGGCCGTGACCATTAGCACCGAGGCCATCCGCGCTTGTTTCCCGGCCCTAGAACGCCGACAAGCGGACCGCCCGGTCGCGTACTTCGACGGGCCCGGCGGGACCCAGGTCCCACGCCAGGTCGTGGAGGCGATGACCGACTATCTTTATCACCACAACGCCAACACGCATTGGCATT
>CAYWHF010000507.1:0-1910 GCA_964457695.1 uncultured Methylocapsa sp. | reverse complement strand
CCTCGGCCTTTACAGAAGATTGCTCTTTGCGTCTTTTTTGTCTGTTCCACTTGCTTCCTTTTTCGCCTTTAAGGCCATTGGCGCCAAAGATTCGCAGCTCTATCAGCGCCGAACGCTGCTGCATGCTAATGGCCAAAGGGTCAAAAGCCGCCACAGAAGAAGCCCCGAGCAAGGCCGAAATGGCAATAGGGGGCAGCAGAAACCCCCAAACCGAAACCCCGACTGCCCGCGCAATCAGAAGTTCAAGCTTGCGGCTAAGGAGAAGGAATGTCGTCATCGCGCCGAACAATACGCAAAACGGCAGGATTTGCTCGGACGATGTTGGGGCGCGCAGAAGTGCAAGATATGCAATGTCTCTCGTCGAGACGCCCTGAATATTCCCGGCGCGGCGCAGCAGTTCGACAAGATCGACGACATAGATCATGGTCGCGTTCAAGACGAAGACGCCCGCGAAGATCAGCAGGAATCGCTCTGACAAATAGCGGGCGAAAGTCCATCCGATCATCGCTTTGATCCTGCACTGGCTGCGGCGGCGCGCGAAACGCAGCCGTTAGGCGCATCCCGGTCGCGAAAAGGCAAGGCCCGGCGAGGGAGGCCGCAAGGCGGCAAATAATTACGCCGGCCGCAGGAGACACATGCAAACATCTCATTTTCGAGGGGCTTGAGCCGCGGTTTTTGCTAGGTGGAGCATAAAAATGGCGGCGGAATTGCGATCATGTCTGGCCAAGCTCCAAGGTTGCCCCGCAGGAGTTCTGCCCTTTATGGATTTGGTGCTGCTCAAGTGCGACAAGGGCAAAGTATACCAAACAACAAGGCGTGGCAGTTTTTTGGCACAGGCGCGACGGCAAGATCGGCCGCTCGTGCCGCTACTATCTCCTCGGCGCGGCTCTCGGCCGAGGCCTTGGGCAAAGCCGTTCGCGCCTGCTTGAGCATCGAAAACGGCCTTCACTGAGTGCTCGATCAAGCCTTCGGCGACGGCCGGGCCAGGAACCGCGAGGATCACGGAGCCCAAAACCTCGCTATCGCCCGCAAACTCGCTCTCAACGTTCTAAAGCGCACCTCCATCCGCCGGAAGCGAAAGCGCTCTGCCTGGTCCGGCGCCTTCGCCCGCTTGGTCCTCGGCCAGATGCGATCCCTGCAACGGGAAGACCAAGCCCTTGCGCTATAGGCAGGCTGGCATAAAAGGGATAGACGCTGCCCGTCCAAGGATTGGCCTGCGGCGCGCGCTGGCTCGCTCGACTATTGCGGGCTCGCTCGCTCGATTATTAAAGCGCGCTCACTCCGCTCAAGCGTGAAAGGGCGCTGCCCCCCAGCTGGCCGAGTGCCCGATGAACGATTCCCTCAAGATAAATTTCACCCCGCTTTCGAGCCTCCCCGTTCAAACCAAACCTGCGGCGGAAGAAGCGGGCCGCTCTGTCCCCCCTCTCGAGACACTGGTGATTTTCACGGACAAGGATCTTGCGTTTGGCGCGGCTACCTTGCGGATTATCGGCAAGCAAGGCGTGCCGCACATTAGAACAGCTGCGGCTGCGGTTAAGTTTAAGGGAAAGGCCAAAACAGCCCTCGATCTCGCGGCTCCAGCCGGTTTTGCCGCCAGCCGCGTGCTGGTGATCGGTGCTTTCAACGACGGCGAAGGCGATGAGGCAAGCCGCGGCAGAAAAGGCGTTAAACCGCCAAAGCCGCAAGATTTTGCCGCCCTGGGCGGCTATGTCATGGGGAAATTGGGCCGTGACGTTAAAGCGACCATTGCCTTCGATTTTCCGCAGCGTGCGGGCGATGTCCCCCAAGCCGCCGCCGATTTTCTTCTCGGCATGCGGCTTCGCGACTACCGCTTCGATCAGTATAAAACCAAAGACAAGCCGGACGAAGAGCCTGAGGGCGGCGCTGACGTGACCTTTGCCGTGGATGAT
>CAYWHF010000506.1:0-1913 GCA_964457695.1 uncultured Methylocapsa sp. | reverse complement strand
GCGGATGAGCGTGTCCCCATGAATTTGGGATGGAGTCCATGGCGCTTCGCCAAAAAGCTTTGATCTTGACCCTCGCCGCCGCGCTCGCGCTTGGCTATGCTGGGGATGCCTTCGCGAGGGCCGGGGGCGGTTTTTCCTCTGGCAGCCGCGGCGCCCGCACCTTTAGCATGCCCAATGCGACGCCGTTGGCCCCGCGCGGCGCGGCCCCCTTTGATAGATCGGCAATTTCACCCAACGACTCGATTTTCCGCCGGCCTGCGCAGGGCGGCTTCTTCTCGAGCAGTTTTAGCAGGGGGCTGCTCGGAGGCTTTATTGGCGCCGGATTGTTCGGACTGCTGTTCGGGCACGGATTCTTTGGCGGTCTCGGCGGCGGCCTGTCGATCTTGGGCCTGCTCCTGCAGATCGGCCTTTTGTTTCTGCTCTTCAAACTGATCATGGGCTTTGTCCGGGGCGGGAGACCCGCGTTCCAGAACGCCGGCTCTTACGCAAGGCGCGGCCTGGGTTCGGGTTTAGGCGGCGCCTCTACAGGCCTTGGCAGCGGGCAGGCCGGGACCGCACGCGAGACGAAGTTCGAACCCGCCCCCGCCGATTTTGCAATGTTCGAGCAGCGCTTGATCGAGATTCAAACGGCTTTTGGCGGAGAGGATTTGGAGCGGCTACGCCATTTGGCAACGCCGGAAATGGCATCTTATTTCGCCGAGGAGCTCGCCGCAAATCATGGAAATGGCGTCGTCAACAGAGTCTCAGATGTGAAATTCTCTCAAGGCGATCTTTCCGAGGCATGGCGTGAACAGAACGCAGAATATGCGACCGTCGCCATGCGGTTTTCCTTGATCGACACCATGGCGGACCGGATCTCCGGCAAGATTGTCTCAGGCGATCCGCAAGTGCCGCAGCAGGTGACCGAGGTATGGACCTTTAGAAGACCGCCCGGCGGTGTCACGGGCGACTGGAAATTGTCGGCAATCCAGCAAGCCTGATGGCCACGGGCCGGCTCGCATCGCGTGCGCCCTCCGTGTGCCATTGATCGCGATCAATCTAAACAAGCCCGTGCGATTTCCGTGTTTTTCCCGCATAGAATGGTCAAACTCAAAATTGATTTGCCCAGAGCAGGGGATATCTATGCGCTGCTTTTTAGTTCTTTTTTTCTCGTTCACGATCCTGGCCGCGGCCCAAGCCGAGCCGGTGCCGCGATGGCTTACTCTGCCTGAAACGCCAACATTGCCGCAAACGGCGCGCAGCGGTTATGCGCCGGTGAATGACGTCAAAATCTGGTATGCCGAATATGGGCAGGGCGAACCGGTAATCCTGCTTCATGGCGGCCTCGCGAACGCAAACTATTGGGGCAATCAGGTCCCGGTGCTGGCAAAATCCTACCGGGTAATTGTCATGGATAGCCGCGGCCATGGGCGCAGCACGCGCGACAACCGGCCCTTCGGCTATGATCTCATGGCGTCCGACGTCCTCGCGCTCATGGACTTCTTAGAGGTCCGCAAGGCAACGATCATTGGCTGGAGCGATGGCGCGATCTTGGGACTGGACATCGCCATCCATCATCCCGAGCGGCTAACGAAACTCTTCGCCTTTGCCGCCAATTCCGACCCTTCCGGCGTCAAGGACGTTGGCCAAAGCCTGGTCTTCAATCAATTCATCACCCGCGCAAAGACGGAATACGAGCAGCTTTCAGCGACGCCGGACGCCTACAAAAACTTCCTTGATGAAATTACCCAAATGTGGGCTGCAGAGCCAAATTTTACCGCGGATCAGCTTCGCGCAATTGCGATAACGGTCTTTATCGTTGACGCAGACCGCGACGAAGCAATCAAGCGCCAGAATACGGAATTCATGGCCAAAGAAATCCCAAATGCCGGGTGTCTGCCCTTGCCGGACATCAATCATTTCGCTTTTTTTCC
>CAYWHF010000505.1:0-1916 GCA_964457695.1 uncultured Methylocapsa sp. | reverse complement strand
CCACGGCCGGGCGGTAAAGCACCCGGTTGGAGGAGATATTGGCTGAACATTTGCATGAAACGGCGATTGAAGGGCCGGTTCTTGCCGACGAAGACCGTCTCAACGGCCGTTTTCATATTATCGTAAATGCCACGACCGCAGGCGCCCTTGAAGAAGGCGAAGGCGCGGGCATGCGCGTCGAACACCATCTCCTGGGTCTCGCGCGGATAGGCACGCACAAACGGCATGCGGCTGTGGCAGAGCCGCATGTGCGCCACCTTCACGGTCACCGTCGCGCCGTTGAGCACGATGATCTCATGGCTCCAGATTCCATGAGTGGATAGCGGCCTTATCTCTGGCAGAGTGCGGTTGCTAACACATCCTCTGGAGCCGACCATGCCAATTACAGCTGACCGACCCGAAGCATCGACCGCTATCTGCACTGATCTTGGTGCAATTTTTGTCTCTTTGGAATTGAGCCGTTCAACCTGGCTAATCACGTCTTTGTCGCCGGGCGGCCGGGCAAAGATGTCGAAGCATTCGGTTCGCGGCGGAGATTTGGCCGGGCTCTTAGAACGATTTAAGTTGTTGCGGGAAAAGGCGCAGGTGAGGACCGGCAAGCTGCTTCCGGTCGTGGTGATCCAGGAAGCCGGGCTGGATGGCTTCTGGATACACAGGGCGCTCGAGGCAAATGGCATTGAAAGTCATGTCGTTGATCCGGCCTCCATCGCCACCTCGCGCCGGCATCGACGTGCGAAAACCGATAAGATCGACGGGGAGGCTCTGGTCCGAACGCTGCTGGCCTACAAGAGAGGCGAGCCCCGTGTCTGCGCCATGGTGATGGTGCCATCTCCGGAGGACGAAGATCGCCGGCGATTCGGCCGGGGGCGCAAGGTGCTGGTCGCCGAACGGGCCGAGCACGTCAATCGCATCAATGGATTGCTTTTCGCGCAAGGTGTTGGCGGCTACGAGCCACTGCGCCGCGACCGGCGCAAGCGGCTCGAAGATTTGCGCACTGGCGATGGCCGCCCCTTGCCGGCTCTTCTCAAGGCGCAGATCAGCCGCGAACTGGATCGCCTCGAAATGCTGTTGGAGCAGATCAAAACTGTGGAGGCGAAACGAGACGCTTTGATTGCTGCGGAAAAGGAAACGATATCTCCCCCAACGCCAGCGGCGATGTTGCTCGACATCCGGGGTATTGGCGCTGAATTTGCGGCTGTCCTCTGGTCGGAGGGTCTGTTCAGGCACTTCAATAACAGGCGGCAGATTGCAGCTTACGCAGGTTTGGCTCCTTCGCCTTGGCAAAGCGGATCTGTCGATCGCGAACAAGGAGTTTCGAAAGCCGGGAACCCAAGATTACGGACAACACTCATTCAGCTGGCTTGGTTATGGTTGCGTCATCAGCCGAAGTCGGCGCTTGCCCTGTGGTTCGAGGAACGCGTCAAGGAGAGGGGCCGCTTGCGGAAGACGACAATCGTCGCGTTGGCGCGAAAGCTGCTGATCGCGCTCTGGAAATATGTCACCCTCGGCGTCGTTATCGAGGGTGCTGTGATGAAGACCGCCTGACATCGCAAACGAACCAGATTTTGTAATCTTCCAGGACAGATCAATCCTGGCGGATCCAGGTGGACGAACCGAAGTTTGATTTGGCTTTAAATGCCGAGCTCCAGAATGGTCTCGTTCTCCTGAGCCATCGCCGCAACGCACGCGGGATATTGGTGCAGCCGTTCAGTGCGGCGACCGTATGTGAGTTTGAACCGGCACTGGAAACGGGCCGTGTCATGCAATTTGGCTCAGACCATGGACACCGAAACAAACGAGCGGAGGAATTTTGCTGGATGTCAGTAAAAGCTCTTGACCCAAAGAAGCCCATGTGAATCAAACTAGGGTCCAGACTCATTAAATCCACCATACCAGAGCGGCGGCGAGGCAGACAG
>CAYWHF010000504.1:0-1928 GCA_964457695.1 uncultured Methylocapsa sp. | reverse complement strand
GGGGTTGAATGCCGTGTTTCATTTGAGGCGGGGTGGCGCCGTTGTGTCGCAGGACTTTGGCGGCACGGGCAAGCGAATGTTCGTGCAGTTCGATGGCCACCGAGATAAGACAGCTTTTTGGGTCTTTGGCGGCATCGCCTGGCAGAGCGCCCGCCGGCTTGAGCCATTTGGCTTCGAGCGCGACGACGCCATAGGGTGTCGAAAGCCGCATGCGCGGCGGCGTGTTGCAAGTCCCGTTCGCAGTACCAGTGAGTTTTTGAAGAAGTTTCAAGACCGGCACAGGGAGCCGGTCGCGGTCCCTATCCCGGCACCTTGCTTCAATCGTCTCGCGGTCGATCCAATCGAGAATGTGCTGGGCTTCCTTTGTCTGAAAGACGACCTTCGCTTCGGCCGTCACGATCAGTTGACCGCTGAACACCGGCCTTCCCGCAACGCTCGCAAGATCGCAGGCTTGCGATGCATCGCGGGGAAGAGACCGTCGAAACGCATGCGCAAGCCAGGGCCGCAATGTGTCGAGCTGTTGCACATCGTCCACGATAAATGGACGGGCACTACGCGGCCGCGTAAGGTGCACACAGGCGATGGCCCGCGCGCCATCGCCAAGCATCGCTTCGAGCCACCAGCAGGAATCGAGGGGTGCCTCTATTTCCTTGTACCAGTCGCTCTCCAGCCAGCCCCGGCCTTGGCGATGCAATGTCCAGCCGATACCAACGGCCTCAAAGTTGGGTAGGTAAAGGGAACCAATGATGTTCGAGGGATTATGCAAGAGCTCGAGGAAGCGCTCCATCTTGGGGATTAGCGCCGGGTTTTCCGCGTAGCCGTGGCTCAGCGTGGCGTCGGGCTTGATGAAAGCCATCCGCGTCCACCCATGCGGAATGATCTCATGCAGAAGCGGCGTGACCGCGATCATCGCGCTCTCGGGCGGCAGCCCAAGGCAGCACAAGGTTTTGAGATGCTCGACCGCGCCCATAGGACTCCCTGCGATGCCGCGCGCTGACATAATAATATTACCGAACGCATCCCATGAACAGGGGACGCGGCGGGCCAAAAACTTTGCTCAGATCACTACGTAACCGGGCGGCAGACCGCCGCCGGAATTGAGGAGATCGAACCCATGCCTGAGTTAAACCCGCAACCGCTGCCTCCCGGCGAGGCGGCGTGGAAGCATCCATCAGCCGCGCCGCCTTGGTGGCCGCAACTTCGGCAGCTGCGGCAAACAACGGAGCAGCAGCTCGTGCACGCCGTGCAGAATCTATCGAAGTCCCACGACGAAGCCATGGCGCGAAAGGCGAGGGCCTAACAAATCTCGTAGATCGCGAATCGTGGCAGCGCTGTCCTTGCGAGGAGCGAAGCGACGAAGCAACCCAGGGGCCGCAGCACGCTGCTGGATTGCTTCGCTTGGCTGGCAATGCAGGCGCCGCGGGCCGATCAGCGAATTTCAGGAGCTGTGGATCAATGCGGGTTTGGCCTTTCTCGTGCTGTTCGCGAGCGATATGGGCAGGGTGGATCTTAGCGCTTCGCCGGTCCTTTTGTTAAGCCAAATTTTGGAGGCAAGCTCGGTCGAATTGTGAATATCGAGGGTCTCGTAAAGTTTTTTGGTGAGGCTCGCCACAGAGGAGAGCTCGATGCCAAGCCTATCCGCGATCGCAGGTTTGGTCTGGCCTAAAGCCAATTGAATGCCGACCTTCATTTGCGCAGGGGTGGCGCCGTTCTCGCGCAGCACGCGCGCGGCATGCGCGAGCGGATGTTCCCGCAGTTCGATCGTCACTGAGATAAGGCAACTTTTCGGATCCTTCGCGACATCCGCCGGGATAGCGCCCGCGGGCATGAGCCATTTGGCTTCCAGGGTGACGACGCCGTGCGCCGTTGCAATTCGCATACGAGGCGGGGCGGTGGACGCCCCATTCGCGGTTCCGGCTATCTGCCAC
>CAYWHF010000503.1:0-1930 GCA_964457695.1 uncultured Methylocapsa sp. | reverse complement strand
TTTATGGATTGCACGCCGGTCACCAATCGCGAATTTCGCAAATTCATCAACGCGACTGGTTACGTCACCTTCGCCGAAATCAACCCCGACCCAAAGGATTATCCCGGCGCCTTGCCGCATATGCTGAAGGCAGGCTCGCTCGTGTTCACGCCGCCGAAGCACGCGGTCGATCTCAGCGATTGGAGCCAATGGTGGAAGTTCAAGTTCGGCGCCAATTGGCGCAGGCCCCATGGGCCGCGGAGTTCGATCTCGGGGCTCGACGATCATCCGGTCGTGCATATCGCCTACCGCGATGCCGAGGCCTATGCCAAATGGGCCGGCAAGGAGCTTCCGACCGAATCCGAATGGGAATTCGCCGCGCGCGGCGGGCTCGACGGCGCCGAATTTGCTTGGGGCAACGAAGTCACGCCCGGCGGCAAGCAGATGGCAAATACCTGGCAGGGGAATTTTCCGCGGGAGAATCTCGCGCTCGACGGCTATGAACGCACCTCGCCGGTCAAAACCTTTCCGCCAAACGGCTACGGACTCTATGACATGATCGGCAATGTCTGGGAATGGACGAGCGACTGGTACGCGCCAAAACACGAGGCCGATGCGGCAAAGCCTTGCTGCATTCCGCAAAACCCGCGCGGCGCGCCGGAAGACCAAAGTTTTGACCCCTGCCAGCCTGAGATCAAAATTCCTCGCAAAGTTTTGAAGGGCGGCTCGCATCTCTGCGCGCCAAACTACTGCCGCCGCTATCGCCCGGCCGCGCGCCACGCGCAGCCGGTCGACACGTCAACAAGCCACGTCGGCTTCAGATGTATCGTCAGACAAGGAGGACCCAAACATGAGTAAGGATACCTCGCATGACAAACTCGCCAATGCGGGTCAGCAAGGAGATGGCCCCAGCCGCCGCGACATGCTCCTCACCGGAACCTCCGTTCTTGCGGCCACGGGCCTCGCATCACCTTCGCTGATCTCGCCTGCCGAAGCACAGCAAAAGCCGGCGGCGGGGGCGCAAAAGAAGCCCGCAGCGCCCGCTCAGCCCAAACCGGCGGCACAGCCTACAACGGCCCCATCCGGGGAGCCAAACATTCTCGTCATCATGGGCGACGATGTCGGGTGGTTCAATATCGGCGCTTACCATCGCGGGATCATGTCGGGCAATACGCCGAACCTCGATAAGCTCGCGGCGGAAGGCATGATGTTTACTGATTATTATGCCGAGGCAAGCTGCACGGCGGGGCGCGCAAATTTCATTACCGGCGAGTTGCCAATCCGCACAGGGCTGACCACGGTGGGCCAGGCCGGCTCCCCGCTCGGCATGCCGGACGAGGCGCCGACCATCGCCACAGTGCTGAAATCAATGGGCTACGCCACCGGTCAGTTCGGCAAGAACCACCTGGGTGACCGCAACCAGTTCCTCCCTACGCTGCACGGGTTCGATGAATTCTTCGGCTACCTCTACCACCTGGATGCGATGGAGGACCCCTGTCATCGCAACTACCCGCCCGCGATGAAAGACACGGTGGGCCCGCGCAACATGCTTCATACCTGGGCGACCAACGTGGGCGATCCCACGGTCCAGCCGCGCTGGGGGAAAATTGGAAAACAAAGAATCGAGGACGCAGGAGAGCTGTGTCCAAAACGTATGGAGACGGTGGACGACGAAATTCTCAGTCACGCCTTGGCGTTCATCGACAAGGCCAAGCGTGAGAACAAACCGTTCTTCGTGTGGCTCAATCCCACGCGCATGCATGTCTTTACGCACCTCTCGGAGAAGTACGAAAACATGCGCACCCCGGAGAACGGCTGGTCCATCGAAGAAGCCGGAATGGCGCAACTCGACGACATCGTCGGCTCGGTGATGCAAAAGGTCAAAGACCTGGGTATCGACAACGACACGATCATCGGTTTCACCACCGACAACGGCGCCGAGAACTTCACC
>CAYWHF010000502.1:0-1938 GCA_964457695.1 uncultured Methylocapsa sp. | reverse complement strand
GGAGGATGCGCAACCTTTTGCCAAAAAGTTAATTCGCCCGCGGCCGACACCCGGAGCCCCCGCCCCCTGAGATATGCCCTGTCGAGATAAAGCCACAGTATTTCGCGCTTCGGAATGTGGAACTCGAGCCAAACCGCGAGATAGGCTTCCTTGATCTTGCGCTCAATTGTCCGTTGGTTCGAAAGAAAGGGATTCTTTGCCAGCTGCTGGGTGATTGACGAGCCGCCCTGAACCACGGTGTCGGCCTTGGCGTTTACGGTCAAGGCGCGGAATGTGCCGATAACGTCGATCCCGAAATGTTCGTAGAAACGCCGGTCCTCGGTGGCAAGCACGGCATGAACCAAATTCTGCGGTAAATCGTCGAAAGAGACCTTATCGTCGTGTTTTATTCCGCGGCTCCCGACCTCCTGGCCGTAGCTATCAAGGAACGTTACCGCATAATCGGTCTTCTTAAGCCAGTCGTCCGAGGTTTCCTGAAAGGCGGGGACCGCAAGCGCGAGTGCGACAACGCCAAAGCCAATTCCAAGGGTAAGGACTTCGCAGGCGAGCTCGTTGAGTACCCGCCGCCAGCCAGAAAGGTGGAATCCATCCATATAGGCCGAGAAGGCGGCGTATCTTTCCTTTGCGCCTTCCAAGCTTGAATGGAGCGAGGAATCCACAAAGGCATCGGCGCCGAGCAGAGCCCGTCTAATTTTCCGGCGAAGACTGGACGATTGCGGCTCGTCGAACAAGGTTTTGCTCCTTCGCGTTGCCCGTAAGTTTTGGGGTAACCGCCACGAATGCAACACCCTTCTTGACGCCCGCCGCGCCCGAGTGTCAACTCTGCCTGCATTACCGTCTTATCGGAATATCATCGGTGCGAGAGGAACGAAAACTTTTGTCCGGAACAAAACGGCCATGATCAAGCTGCCAAAAGGCAGAGCTTCGAGCGTTAGCGCGCGTTCTAAGACCCGGGCGCAGCTGCCTTTTTGGAAGGAAAAGACGCTTGAAGAGCTCAATCCTGTGGAGTGGGAAAGCCTCTGCGACGGCTGCGGCCGCTGCTGCCTTGTCAAGCTCGAAGACGAGGATAGCGGAACCGTGCACTTTACCGATATTGCCTGCAAACTTTTCAACTCCCTCAGCTGCCGTTGCAACGACTATGCGCGGCGCTTGAGGAAAGTGCATGATTGCATAAGGCTCACGCCTGCTAAGGTCCGGGCGCTCAAATGGCTGCCGCCCTCCTGCGCTTACCGGCTCGTCGCCGAGGGCCACGATCTCCCCTCGTGGCATCCGCTTGTTTCGGGTTCAAAAACAAGCGTCCACGAGGCAGGCATTTCCGTGCGCGGCCGCGTTCGCCGCATGGAAAACGAGGTCGATCCCGGCGACTATCCGCGCCATATCGTGGCCTGGCCAGGCAAGAGACCCTATGCGGCGCGACGCAGGCGAGCAGATACCTAAAGCTTAGGTAATAACCCAATTTTTGCGTTTGCAAATGACTGCGGAAAATACCGGGCTGGATGCGTGCAAATGTCGTGAACGTTATTGTAATAATTTGATAAATTCTATAGACTGAGTGAAATTTAGCTGGGAAATGCGCAGATGGACGGCGAACGCGGGTTGGGACTAACGGTTTTTGTCTCTGTGGAAGTGGCGGGCCACGACACGAAGGTACTTGCGGATTTCACTGCAAAAATCGCGGCCATGCGAGAGGTGGTGGAGTTTTATCGCCTCGCGGGGGACGCCGACTACGGAATGCGTATTGCCGTTACTGATATGGCGGCGTTCGACGCTTTTTACCATCGCCTGGCCGAGACGGCGCCGCTCAAAAGCGTGACCTCGCGAATAGCCTTAGAAACGATCAAATCCGAAACCGCCTTACCGGCCATGTGCAACGGCTGAAAGCCGGGCGTGGAGAGTCTTAATCCCCCATCTGAACCTCAAAAACATTTAGCCCGCCAA
>CAYWHF010000501.1:0-1939 GCA_964457695.1 uncultured Methylocapsa sp. | reverse complement strand
TGACGCCAATGGCTCCCTGCGCGGCGAAACAGTCCTGATGACCGCCTCGCGCACCGGAAAACCTGGCCCGGTAAAAGCCTTGCTCGCCCGCGGCGCCGCTGTCGATGCGAAGGAACGCCGCGGGCAAACCGCCATCATGTGGGCTGCCGCCGAAGGAAATGCCGAAGTTGTCGAACTCCTCCTCAAAGCCGGGGCTGATTTCCGCGCGCCGTTGCCCGATTCAGGATACACCCCGCTCTTTTTCGCCGCGCGCGAAGGACGCACCGAAGTCGCGCGAGTCCTGCTCAAAGCGGGCGCGGACGGGATGGAAGGCATGCAACCCCAAAAAACCAATGGAAATGGCCCGAAAAAAGGCATGGGCCCGCTCATTCTCGCCGTCGAAAATGGCCATCTCGATCTCGCGGTGGCCTTGCTCGAAGCCGGCGCCGATCCCAATGATCAGCGCTCCGGTTTTACCCCGCTGGGCACGCTTACTTGGGTCCGCAAACCGAATCGTGGTGATGGTGATGATGGAGATCCCGCTCCCATCGGCTCGGGAAATCTGAGCACGTTGCAATTCGTCCGCAAACTCGTTGAACATGGCGCGCGCGTGAACGAGCGTCTCGAAAACGGCCACTCGGGCCGCGGCGTCCTGACCCGCAAAGGCGCGACCGCCTTTATGCTCGCCGCCATCACCGCCGACACCGCTTACATGCGCTTGCTCGTCGAACTCGGGGCCGATCCCACTCTGCCGAACGCCGAGCATTGCACCCCCCTGCTCGCCGCGTCCGGCGTTGGCTGCCTGGCCCCCACCGAAGAAGCGGGCACCGAACCCGAAACCATCGAAGCCGTCGAGTATCTCCTTTCCATCGGCGCGGACATCAACGCCGTTGATGACAATGGCAACACCGCCATGCATGGCGCCGCCTTCAAGAGCCTTCCCGAAGTGGCCAAGCTGCTCGCGGCCAAAGGCGCAAAAATTGAAATCTGGAATCGGCCCGACAAATGGGGCTGGACCCCCTTGCGCATTGCCGAGGGCTATCGCGTCGGAAATTTCAAACCTTCGTTCGAAACAATCGACGCGCTCCATCAAGTCATGGCGGCTGCGGGAGTCACAGCCCAGGCGGCTGCTCAGTGAGGAGTAGAATGCCGCTGTGGACCATACAAGGGACCGCCTGAAGAAGGCCGAACTACATGCCCAAAGGCCCCCTCGCACATTTTTGCGCGTACGCCCCCGATTGCCACTCTCCTTTGATTTCCGAACAAATCAATTCGACCCCTAATTCTCGAAACGCCGCTTCCACCTCCGAAAATTGGCTGGCCAATATCCCCGCCAATACCAAACGGCCATCCGGATTTAGGAAGCCTTCAATCCGCCGTCGCTGCGCGATCAACAAATCCGCCATCAGATTCGCACAGACCAAATCGTACTTTCGCGCGTCAGCTTTTCGAACGTCTTTCAAACTTCTTTCCGTGATCCCGATTTTTTCGGCGACGCGATTTCGTTTCGCATTCGCTCGCGCCACTCGCACTGCCACCGGATCAAGGTCAAACGCCTCCACGGGGCGATATCCGAGCTTGGCTGCGGAAATAGCCAATATCCCCGAGCCGCAACCGATATCCACCATGCTCTGAGCTAGCGTTCCACGCCGGAATTTCGCCACTTGGCTCAAACAAAAGTGCGTCGTGGGATGCTGTCCCGTGCCAAAGCTCAATCCGGGGTCGAGCACGACTACCGCCTGGCCTTCGAGTGCTTTTCGCTTGCTCCAACTCGGTTTGATCAGAAGGCGGCGTCCGATCGCGATCGTCTTGAAATATTTCTTCCACGACTCCGCCCAATCTTCCTTTTTTACTTTCTCGATCCGGAGCGAATCATTTTCGATCTCCGTTCCCAAATCCTCGATCTCGCCCAGCAACCTGGGCACCCGCTCATCCAGCCAGTCCTTTCCATTCTGACAAT
>CAYWHF010000500.1:0-1940 GCA_964457695.1 uncultured Methylocapsa sp. | reverse complement strand
CTGGCCGCTGTAAATCTACCCGCCGGGGCCTTCTCGGGCCGTGCTCACAATCCCCCCCCGATCGAGCTCCGCTTTGGGCAATGCGACTGAGCCGAGTTCGGCATAACTCCGGCAGACTGTGTGAGAACGCCCACTTAAAGGAGTTGGGGAGAGGTTCGGTGACTGTTAATTTGAATTTTTTTGCAAACTGGCTCCTGAGCATGGTCGAGGCTCTCTAACGATCCTGATGCCGCATTTGTCCTCCGCTCTGGCGCGGCTCTTTTTACGCTGCCACAGCCGCCATCAGCTTTTCTACGCCAAGTATATTCAGCGCCCGACGCAAATTATAGGCGAGGGTTGTCAAGCTAAATTCGGCGCGGACTTTTTCGAGACCGCGCATCAGAAAGGCGCCCTGGTTCATCCATTGCTTGATCGTGCCGAAGGGATGTTCGATGATCTCGCGGCGCCGATCGAGAAGGTCGGGCCTTTCCGCAATCCGCTCTTCCATGCGCTCTAGTGCATCCTCGTTCTCAAGACGAGAGACCGCACGGTAAGTGTTCGTGCATCGCGTGCGCAACGGACAATCGCGGCAGGCGCTGGCATTGGCGTAGTCAACTTTCCGCATGTCGCGCAACCGGCCCTGCCGGATTGGTTTCAGCTCATGTCCGTCAGGACAAATATAAACGTCTTGCGCAGCATCGTAGCGAAACTCATCTTTGCGGAAGAAACCGCTGGCCACTGCCGGTCCGCGTTGCGGTTTTGGCACATGGGGCATGAGCCCTGCTTTCTCGCAGGCTGCGATGTCCTCAGTCCTAAAATAACCCTTGTCGGCCACAATTTTTCGACGTCAAGAATTTGGCGCGCGGGCTCGGCGGTCTGTTGCAGCAAGCCCATGTCGAGCACATCATTTGTCACCGCCTGCTCGACGATCATCTTGTGTTTAGCATCGACCGCAATTTGCGCGTTGTAGCCAACGCCAACCTTCGTGTACGCTGCCATGGCGCGGCTGTCTGGATCGGTGAGTGAAATCTGACTTTCGCCGCTCTTTTGAAGCGCAGAAAGATATGCGGCGTATTCACCACGCTTCTTTTTAAGCGCTTCAATCTTTTCCGCCAGATTCTCGACCCGCGAGCCGTTGGTCGCACGCTCCTCGGCGTCACCCGCTTCGAGCCGGTTCAGATAATCATCAAGCTTCTTGTCTGCAGCCGCAATGAATTTTTGCAAAGACCCCGTCGTGAAATTGCGGTCTTTGTTGTTGACTGCCTTGATCCGGGTGCCATCGACCGCCAGCAACTCGCGCCCGAAAAGATCAAGATGACGGCAAAGAATCACGAACTCTCGAAAGACCTTCTTGAACGCAGCGCGATTTTCGCTGCGAAAATCGGCGATCGTCTTGAAATCCGGCTTCAAGCCGCCCAACAACCAAATAACCTCGATGTTACGGTGACATTCGGCCTCAAGCCGCCGGCTCGACCGGATGCGGTTCAGATAGCCATAGATGTAGAGTCTTAGGAGATCGCTCGGCGCGTAGCCAGGACGGCCCGTCGCCTTCGGAGTAACCCGTGCAAAACCCATCGCCAAAAGGTCGAGCCCTGCAGCAAAAGCATCGATAAAGCGCACGGGATTGTCGACGGCCACGTAATCATCAATCGCCTCAGGCAAAAGCAGGAGCTGCGAGCGTTCAAGACCGGAAATATGTGTCATGCGCGACTCTATCGCGCCAACGACCCCACGTGAATCCGCTCAGTCAGACTTTCCACACAGTCTGCAAGACTTCCACACCAAAATCGGGTTATTGATATAGTAAAAGTTTTTTGGTGCATAATTCGGGTGCATAATCTCCCGTCTTCTTGTCCTATAACTCGTTAAACGCTGACAGCAAACAAGACCGAGCCACGGCTCGGTCTTCCAGCCGCTGAACGTGGTGTCGTGGGCGACGTGGAACGTGCCGTCGGCGCCGG
>CAYWHF010000499.1:0-1960 GCA_964457695.1 uncultured Methylocapsa sp. | reverse complement strand
CGCCAAGGCATTGGTTGTTTAGGACTGTTTTGGAAATGGTGTGTTTTGTTTTCTAAATGGCCATTTCGTGGTACGCAAGGTGGGGCGCCCGGCGCCCATGGAGCTTGGCTTGGTTGTGATAGGGTAGCGGCGTGGAACTCCGTCAGGACCCAGCCGGAATCGTGTACTTTGGACCGAAGCGTTTCAACTCGCGAAGTTTTCCGGTGGCGCCTTCCTTAAGGCCCAGGACCCCCAGAGCCTCGGCGCGGGACATCGCGGTCGTCCGCGGTGGGCCCGAGGAGCCGCCGCGGCCCTGCCCGGGACCCGGGCCGCTTGAGGTGCGCTGCCAAGGCGGCACGGTGCCGACCAGAAGGAACCAGGCGCCGCTGGCGGTGACGAACGCAAAGGCGATGCGGTCCGTCATGACCAGGGCAACCGTCAGCAACACCAAAAGCACGCCGCCGGAGAGGCGAAAACCCCTCGCCAGATTTCTGGGACTGGCGCCGGTATAGCCGCGCGCCAAAAGCATCAGCAGCCCCAAGAGCGCGATCCCTGCAAGCAGTGCAGGCATGTTCCCTTCGTCCGCCTAGGCGACTAGACGGACGCCTTTTCCACCCCGGGCAGGTTCAGCGTCGAGAGGAGCTCGCGCACTTCCTGCCGCGCTGCGATATGGGACATGGTGAGCGGCATGGCAAGACCCGGGACCGGTAGGTCTAGCATGGTCAGGCCGAGGGGAAACAGCTCGCGAAAGATCACACGTTCGGAAAAGCCCGGCGCCACGCGGCAGCCAATCCGTGTCGCCGCGCGTTCCATGGCGATCGCCACTTTGCGCTTGTTGCGGGCTTCCACGGATGAGACGCGGTTGCGCATGACGATCCAGTCGATATTGGCCCGGCTCGCCATCAGGCGGCGCTTGCGGCAATCCCAGACAAATTCGGAATAGAGACTCGGGCTTTTGATCTCCAGCTCCTGGTCGAGCTTGGCCAGCAGGTCGAAATCGAGAAAGGAGTCGTTCATCGGCGTAACCAGCGTGTCGGCGGCCGCATGGCCGAGGCGCGACAAATTCGTGTCGTTGCCGGGGGTGTCGATGACGACGAAGTCGGCGGTCGCGCGGGCGCGCGCCAAGGCATCGGCGAGTCTGGCGGCCTCCTCGGCGGCCATGTCGGCAGACGGTTTGGCGCGCTCGACCACCTGCACCTCAGGGAGCGGAAGCTCGTGGCGCGTGCGCGCGGCAAACTCTCTTCGGTTTTCGATGTAGCGCGCAAAGGTGCGCTGGCGGCTGTCCAAGTCGATCGCCGAGACCGTATGGCCTAGGCACGACAGCGCCACGGCGATGTGCATCGCTGTGGTGGTTTTTCCAGTGCCGCCTTTCTCATTGCCGAATACAATGACGTGGGCGTATCCGGCCTGAGCTGCTGCGCCTTGCGGCGCAATGGTTTTACGCAATTCCGTCGTCAGCGCCATCACCCGATGCGTCCCCCAATACCGAATCGCCACCCTGATGGCATTCTAGTGTGGCGAGTCCAAAATTCACCACTACTTGCAGCAGTACTCTTCGTGAAATTTTGGAGTCGTCGCTTACGAAACGAAAAAGCGCTCAGGGTTCGTCCAAAGTCAGCAAACTTGCATTGCCGCCGGCGGCTGCGGAGTTGACGGTAAAGGAGCGCTCCAACGCAAAACGCGCGAGATAATGCGGCCCGCCCGCTTTGGGCCCCGTGCCCGAGAGGCGTTCGCCGCCGAATGGCTGCGCCTCGACAACCGCGCCGATCTGATTGCGGTTGACATAGATGTTCCCGACCCGGATGCGTTCGCGGATGAATTCGGCGGTCTCGTCGATCCGGCTGTGCAGTCCCAGCGTCAAGCCATAGAGACTGGCGTTGATGTCGTCGCAGACCCTATCCAGCCGCTCGCCGTCAAAACGCAGCACATGAAGGATGGGTCCGAAGACTTCGCGCTTCAGCTCGCTCATCGCGTCAATGGC
>CAYWHF010000498.1:365-1974 GCA_964457695.1 uncultured Methylocapsa sp. | reverse complement strand
CAGATCTCAGACCGCACTAATCTTCCGTCCGCTTCAGTGCCAAATTGACTGGCGACGGGCAGAACGCAACTGCCATGTTAACGGCCAGTCGTGCCTGCAAAATCCCCGTCGAATGTGTTGTGTTCGATATTTGTTTTTGCGGCGGAATGCACCGCGAAAACCGGTTCAATGTTAATTCGCCGTAAATCTCCCCGCCGCCGGGAATTCGCCAGCGGCGTTTGCTGTTGCCTTTCGCGGGCTTCGTACCTATGGTCGAGGCATATCTGCGCCCATCATTCTCAACGGAGATTTGCCCAAATGCCATTTCTTGCCGATGCCGTATTGCGCATAAAACCGTCCGCGACGATTGCGGTTACCCAAAAGGCGCGCGATCTCCAAAATGCCGGACGGAAAGTCATCTCGCTGGCGGCCGGCGAGCCGGACTTCGATACCCCAGACAATATCAAAAAGGCGGCGATGGCCGCAATCGCGCGCGGCGAGACCAAATATACGCCGGTTGCCGGCATTCCGCCCTTGCGCGAGGCGATTGCCCTCAAATTCAAGCGCGAAAACGGGCTAGACTACAAGCCCGCGCAGACAATCGTCGGCACCGGCGGCAAACACATTTTGTTCAACGCCTTTCTCGCCACCGTCAACCGCGGCGACGAGGTGATCATTCCGGCCCCCTATTGGGTGAGCTATCCCGATATGGTTTTGATTGCGGGCGGCGCGCCTGTTGCCGTCGAAACCAAGATGGAACACGGTTTTAAGCTGCAACCCGAGGCGCTCGATTCGGCAATTACGTCAAGAACCAAATGGCTCATCCTAAACTCGCCGTCAAACCCCTCGGGCGCCGCCTACACTTTTGCGGAATTGAAAAAGCTCACCGATGTCTTGCTGCGGCACCCTCATGTCTGGATCCTGACCGACGACATTTACGAGCATCTCACTTACGGCGATTTCAAATTTGCGACTCCGGCGCAAGTCGAGCCGGAGCTCTTCTCGCGCACGCTGACCATGAACGGCGTCTCGAAAGCTTATGCCATGACCGGCTGGCGCATCGGCTATGCGGCAGGGCCCGAACATTTGATCAAGGCCATGGACACGCTGCAAGGCCAGCAGACGTCTGGCGCATGTTCGATTGCTCAATGGGCTTCGGTCGAGGCATTGACCGGGCCGCAGCATTTCATTGACGAGCGGCGGAAAGTTTTTGAGAAGCGCCGCGACCTTGTCGTCTCTATGCTTAATCAAGCGAAATATTTGACCTGCCCATCGCCGGAAGGCGCCTTCTATGTCTATCCGTCCTGCGCCGGTGCGATTGGCAAAAAGACGCCGGCGGGCAAGGTAATCGGCGATGACGAAGAGTTTGCGACGGCGCTGCTTGAAGCGGAGGGCGTCGCAGTCGTCCATGGGTCGGCCTTTGGACTTGGACCAAATTTCCGGATCTCTTATGCAACGGCAACATCGGTTCTGGAAGACGCCTGCGCGAAGATTCAACGATTTTGCGCAAGCCTCGCGTGACCAGGGGCTAACGCGCGACGAGCCACACCGGATCGAAAAGGGGGTCGGCTTCGCCATCGTACGGAAAGCGCGGGAAGTCCCCAAGGGGAACAAATTGGGCGTTAAGCCT
>CAYWHF010000498.1:0-355 GCA_964457695.1 uncultured Methylocapsa sp. | reverse complement strand
GTACGCAAGGCGCCACGCTACCCAAAGCGTACCAACTGGCGCGTAAGCCTGCCAGACCGGCGGGCAGCCCCCCATAAAAACCACGGTGTACGGATAGCGCGCCAATACCGCCCCGGGTTTGTCCGCGGAACGAATTTCCACGAGCGTCATGCGCGGCCTCGCCCACTCCGGAAAAGAGGCGATTGTCCGCGGGCCTGCGATCAGCACGTGGCCCCGGGTCAAAGAAAAAAATCGCGCGACATCGGCCTTATATTCGGCCCCCCGATTTCCCTCCCAAGGAAGCCGGCCATTAAGACCGAGCTGACCTTGTTTTCCTATGGCGCAAATGACGCGAACATCGGCCATCGCCGTCTCC
>CAYWHF010000497.1:0-1986 GCA_964457695.1 uncultured Methylocapsa sp. | reverse complement strand
GACGTCATGATGGGCGACCTCGTACTCACCCAGGACGAAGTCAATCCCGTTCTATCTGCCCTGCTCGATCACGGCCTCGAAGTCACCGCCATCCACAATCACTTTTTCTATGAAGAGCCGCGCCTCTATTACATGCACGTCCACGGGCACGGCCGCGCCGCCGAACTTGCCGCCGCCACAAAGCCCGCGCTCGAACTGATCGGCAGAGGCGCCGCGCCGGCCGCCAAGCCTGCCGCCGCAGTCAAGCCGGAAGTCGACACCGAAGCCCTCAGCAAAATCGTCGGCCGCAAGGGCGACACCATGGGCACCGTCTTCAAATTCACCGTGGGCCGCGACGATCTGCGGGTCACCGAGATGGGCGCCGTCATCAACGCGCGCATGGGTCTCAACTCCTGGGCCGCTTTCGCCGGCACGCAATCGGACGCGCAGGTCGCCGGCGACATCGCCATGAAAGAGTCCGAAGTCCAGCCAGTCCTCAAGACTCTCCGCGGCCACAATCTCAATGTCGTGGCGATTCACCATCACCTGCTTGGCACCCAGCCAACCGTCATCTTCCTGCACTACTGGGGACGCGGTTCCGCGGACAAGCTGGCCGAAGGCTTCCGCGCCGCTCTCGATGTCCTCGGCAAATAGCGAGCAGGCTTCTGGGTTGCGGGCATCCTTAGTTCTTGCAATTTGGCGGATAGCGGCAGACGGACCCGGTATGCTGCCGAGCCCGCCGCTAAGAGCCACGCGGCGCGCCATCGAATCATCTTCAAAACCGTCATTTCGTCATTACTGTCGTTCCGTTATCACCAAACTCTCAGTCCCTTTACCAATAAACGGTCATTTCGCGCGAAGCGCGGAATCCGCTTCTTGTTGCCCGGCCGCGCCAGCCGGTAGCCGGAGCATGCTGCTGATTGCCGCTCCCTGATCACCCTTCGTGTGCCCAATCGCTCACCCCTGCGCCCGTTTCCGCCGCCGATTCGTTGCTTCCACTTTCTGCCTATGCTAATTTTTTAAAGTCCAGCAAATTTGCTCACACTGAGGAGTCATCATTTCTTTTCTTCTGATCGCCGCATTTGCCGCCGATCTAGGCAACATTCTTGAACAAACCGGTTGGGTTGCCCGTGGCGTTTTGGGTCTGTTGCTCTTCTTTTCCGTCGTTTCTTGGGGAATGATCCTGCAAAAACTGAGCCTGTTCGGCCGCATTCGCCGGCAAAGCGATCAGTTTCTCCGCGTGTTCCGTGCGACCCGCGGAGTGGCCAACCCGCAGGCTTTGGCCTCCGTCGGTTCCCCGTTCGCCAATGTCTATGCCGCCGGCTACCGCGAACTGCAGAGCCAGGTCGGCTCCGCTCCCGGCAATCCCCACCCGCCGGCTCTGAAGAGTCTTAGCGCCGTTACCGTCAACATGCAGTTGGCATCCGCCGAAGAGGTTCGCCGCGTCGAAAAAGGTATGACGTGGTTGGCTACCACCGGCTCCGTGACCCCGTTTATCGGTCTTTTCGGAACTGTGTGGGGCATCATTGACGCCTTTGCCGGACTTGGTTCCGCCGGATCAGGCAGCCTGCGCGCCGTTGCTCCCGGAATCTCGGACGCGCTGGTAACCACGGCCGCCGGCCTCTTCACCGCCATCCCGGCCGTCATTTTTTACAACAGTTTTCTCGGCAACATTCGCGATCTCGCGCAGCGGCTGGATACCTTCGCCCTGGAAGTCACTGCCCAGATCGAAAAAACGTTTGCTCCATAAAGCGGCCTCGGGAAGAGGCCAGAGTAAAAACGACATGCCGCAACTCTCAAAGCAAACTCAGACGTCGCTCTCCGAGATCAACATGATCCCGTTCATCGACGTCGTGCTCGTCTTGCTGATCATCTTCATGATCACCGCGCCGATTCTGCAGTCCGGCATTGAAGTAGACGTCCCGAAAACCAAGACCATCCGCGAGGTCACCGAACCGCGCCTGGTCATCTCGGTCGACAAGGGCCAGAAAATCTATCTCGGCAGCG
>CAYWHF010000496.1:0-1990 GCA_964457695.1 uncultured Methylocapsa sp. | reverse complement strand
ATTGCGCTCATTGATTTGATCTACGAGGCAGCGCTCGACAACGATCTTTGGCCACGCGTACTGGAAAAGCTAGCAGACGCCGCCGGAACGGTTCAAGCGGTGATGGCCTCGGCCGACCGGAAAGCCGATATCGTCACCACGATCGCTCCCCGCTTCGATCCCAATTTGCTCACCCTTTGGAGAGAGTATTGGGCGCTTCGCGATCCGTTTTTCACCCGGGCAATTCTGCGGCCCGCAGGGGAAATCTATACGCTCGACGATCTTGTATCCCGGGAAGAATTCGCCGCTACAGCGGTCTTTAGGGAAGTCTGGCAACCGGCGAACTGCTCCCTTGCGACGGCGGCCATCAATCTGATCGTCGAAGAAAAGTTCTGCGCTCTCATCGGCATTTCCAACGCTCCCGGCCAGGATTTTTTGAGCCAAGAGCAATTGCGCCTCTTCAAAATTATTACGCGGCACATCGGCCGGTCGGTGCGCATGAGCCGTGAGCTTTGGAAATTGGATCTCGCAAATCTTGTTGCAGAAGAGCAATTTGAGATACTGCCGGATAGCGCCATGCTGGTTGACGCGTTTGGACGCGTGGTGCTGGCAAATGCTGCCGCCAAGCGGATGCTCGACACCCGCGAGGGAATAATTTTTTACAAAGGCCGTCTTACTATCTCCGGTGCCCCGGAAGCGCTGCAAAGACTGGTGGCCTCTTGCGCGCGAGCCGCGCCGGACCTTGCCGGTCCCGGCGGGGAATTGGTTGTGCCGCGCAATTTTCCGCTTTCGCCCGTCAATGTGAAAGTCGTGCCGCTTCGATCGCGCATGCGGCTTGCGGATTTTCCGTGGATCGGCATTGGCCGTCCGGTTGCCATCGTGGTGGTCAGCGACCCCGATCTCGACCGGCAGCGGCGGACGGAAAAACTCCGCCAGCTCTTTGGCTTAACCAACGCGGAGGCAGCTTTCGCCGCGGAAATTTTGAGGGGCGACGGCCGCAGGGCCGCCGCGCAGCGATGCGGCATAACCGACGGGACGGCCAAGACGCATCTTGCGCATATTTTCGAGAAGACCGGAACCCGAAGGCAGGCCGAACTCATCCGTCTTCTGCTATCCGCTGCAAAAGCGCCGGGGAATGAATAATAAGCACCCCCGGGATATGTGAGCTTTCGCACCATGCCGCGAGCATATGATCATGCCTTGAGCGTGCGGTGCCGCATCGCACGGACAATTTCCCTAAATTGCGTTCGATTGCTCAATCGCGAGTGCCAGCTGCGGGTGCAGCGTGGCACAGATGATTTTCCTCCAAAAGGTCACTGCGATGAGCAAGGAAGACGACTTTCATGCCCTGGTCGATTTGATTTACGAGGCTGTGCTCAACGACCGGCTCTGGTCCTCAGCGTTGACAAGGCTCGCCGATATTATGGGGGCCGCGCATATCGGCTTTTGCGCCATGGATCGCCGCGCAAAAGTCTATGACTCGCTTGCGCCCCGAACCGACCCCGAATGGGACGCGCAATATAAACGACACTGGGCCTTCCACAATCCGCTTTGGACGTTGAGCACAGCGCGGCCGGCGAATGAGGTGTTTTATCTCGATGACCTCATGCCGGGCGCGGATTTTGCCGCAACTCCCGTATATAATGAGTGGTTTCGTCCTGCAGGTTTCGGCCTTTCGATGATGGGCGCGAATTTGCACGCGGGCGACGAAGTATCGGCTCTGATCGCAGTCGCGAATGCCCCTTCCAAGGAGCCAATAACAAGTGAGCAGGCGCGGATTTTTAAGGCCGTCTTGCACCATATCGACCGCGCCATGCGGATCCATCACGAACTCCGCATCCGCGATCTCGATCATGATACGGCTCCAGAACGGCTCGAGCGTATGGATTCGGTGGTGATGCTCGTCGACCGGACGGCCAAAGTGCTCTTCGCCAACGCTTGGGCGCGGGCGCTTCTCGGCAGCGGCGGCGGACTGACCCTCCGTGATGGCCGGCTGCAGGGCACGGCTTTG
>CAYWHF010000495.1:0-1999 GCA_964457695.1 uncultured Methylocapsa sp. | reverse complement strand
ATGTGCGAGTGCAGGACGGGCAGCGGATGAAGGGGGATTGAGGCTCCGCTCGGCGGCAATCCGTAGTTCTACGATGCCACGCAAGACGTATTGCGCACGCGCCTTGGTTGCGCTTGATTGCAACCAAGGCTGGGGATATTTTATGGGTTATTTTAAGGTTGTGGCGCTTTGCGCCGTGGCTGCGGCTGTGAGTGGATGTGCGGGCCGCGCGCCGGCTCCGGTTTCTGTGGTGCAGCCTCAGGATCGCTACATGGACTGCGCGGCTATCACCATCGAAGTCCAAACCAACAACGCCAAGGTCCAGCAGCTCGCTTCCGACAAGGGCCTCAAGGTGGCTCAGAATGTCGCCGCGGGAGTTGCCGGTTTGGTCATCCCGGTTCTTTGGTTCGGCATGGATTGGCAAGGGACCGCCAACACGGAAATTGCGGCTCTTCAAAGCCGCCAGCAATATCTTGCCACGCTTGCCGGTCAGCGGTGCGGTGCCGGTACTCCGCCGCGCCGTTGAGGTGGAGGTCGCGCGTGCGATCCGGCCAACCGGAGCGGGGCTGCTCCGTCAAATCCAGGCGTGCTGCGCTTGCGCGATTAAGCGTGTCCCGAGGCCGAGGCAAGCCGCCCGATGTCGATACCGGCTCTGCGCATCGCCCGTTCATATTTCGACTCGAGCGCCGGATCGAAGATAAGGGACGGGTCGGCCGGACAATTGAGCCAGCCATTTTGCTGGATCTCGGCTTCGAGCTGCCCGGCGGCCCAACCGGCATATCCTAAGGCCAATACGGCCCGGCCTGGTCCCGAGCCGCTCGCGATTGCCCGCAAAATATCGATTGTCGCGGTCAAAGACACGCCGCCGCCGATCGGCAGAGTCGAATTGTCGATGCAAAAATCGTTCGAATGCAACACAAAGCCGCGGCTGGTATCGACCGGCCCGCCGTTAAGAACAAGCAAGGAGCAAGCCTCGGCAGGCAGCCTAATGGCTTCATCCGGTCCGATAACCTTGAGTTGGACGAGCAGCTGAGGAAAATCTACTCTTTCCGCCGGCCGGTTAACGATGATTCCCATGGCGCCCTCTTCGGAATGGGCACAGACATAAATCACCGAACGGGCAAACCGGTCGTCCAAGATTCCGGGCATCGCAATAAGCAATTGCCCGTCGAGAAAGCCACCGGGGCTACCAGGCGAAGGCGTTGGCAATTTTATCTGACCCATGTCAAGCGTCTCTCACGAATCAAACCAAATTGAAACAAACCGTGTTGCTAGTTTCAACCGCGCGAAATAAGTTGCGAGCCGATTTGGCGAGCCCTCTATCTACTCTAATGCAAAACCCTTTCCAGCTTGCAAGACCCCAACGGCGAATCGATCACTTCATCGCTTGCGCGGGCCTCTTGCTGATTCTCATTTCCGGATCAGCGCGTTGCGATCCTTACATAAGCAGCTGGTCGCCCGGACCAAAATCCGCATTGCGGCTGATTGCCGCTGGGGGCCTGACCGGCGGCATCTACCGCGCCGGTGTCGAACTCCAACTTGACCCCGGCGCTTTCACCTATTGGCGCATGCCGGGAGGAGCCGGCATTCCGCCGGAATTCTCGTTCGAAGGCTCGGCGAACGCCGCCGGGATCGCCGTAACCTATCCCGCGCCGGTTCGAATCGTGAATGAAGGGATAGAGGTTTTCGGCTATCGCGATCACGTTATTTTTCCGCTTCGCATCAAACCGCAAGATGCGGCCAGTCCCGTGCGCTTGGCCCTTACTCTTACCTATGGTGTTTGCGCCAGACTGTGCATGCCGGGCAAGGCGGAAGCGGCACTGACCCTTTCCCCTGACGGTGCTGGAGGCGCTCCCGATAGTCCGGCGGCGCTTCGTCTTGCCGGGGCTGACGCTTCGGTGCCGGAGCTTCTGCCGCCGCAGGAGCGCGACGCCAAAATTGTCATCGCCCGCGACGAAGCAGCGCCTCTACCAACCTGGCGGCTTTCTCTGCGCGAAGGCGCCGCCGAGGACCTCTTCGC
>CAYWHF010000494.1:0-2005 GCA_964457695.1 uncultured Methylocapsa sp. | reverse complement strand
GGACCAAAGCGGAGCGCCGATCGTCAGGCCGACGCTGCAATCCGCCGCAAGCAAATCGCCGAATCAATCAAGGAGCTCGGAGAACGCGGAACGAGGAAAAAACAATCCCTCGAGGCACGGATCGCACAGGCCGGACTTTCCTGGAGCCGCAACAAGTTTTTTGCGGTTTCATTTGCGTCGGCGGCCTTGTTTGGCGGGCTCGTTTGGCTTTCCGGAGCCCATTGGCTCGTTGTCGTGCCCGCCATGGGCGTCGGCGGCTTTGGTTTCCCGGCATGGGTACTGAGCTTTTTGCGCAAGCGCCGGTTAAAGAAATTCGTAGATGAATTCGCAGACGCGATTGACATCATCAACCGCGGTGTCAAGGCAGGATTGCCGCTTGGCGAATGTTTGCGCATAATAGCAACAGAATCCGCCGAGCCTGTGCGCAGCGAATTTCGCCAGATCGTAGAGGCTCAAGCCATGGGATTTACGACCAGCGAAGCCGTCGAGCGAATCGTCGAGCGGGTACCTACAGCCGAAGCAAGTTTCTTTTCGATTGTCATCGCTATCCAGCAAAAGGCTGGCGGCAATCTCGCCGAAGCTTTGGGCAATCTGTCGAACGTGCTGCGTGACCGGAAAAAAATGAAAGCGAAGATCAAGGCCATGTCGAGCGAAGCAAAGGCCTCCGCAGGGATCATTGGCAGCCTGCCTTTCCTAGTGGGCGGGATGATCTATTTCACGAGCCCGCAATACCTGGAACTTTTGTGGACAACACCGAGTGGGCAGCTCGTTATGGCGGGCTGTGCGATTTGGATGGGCATAGGAATCTTTGTCATGAGAAACATAATCAATTTCGACATGTAAATTGGCAAAATTGGAAACGACAATCGCCAAAACTGCATCAAAGTCCATCTCGAATTCGGGCCGTTTCGCAACTCCTTCCCTACGTACTGATGTTCGACCTCATTTACACAAGGCTCACCGATCCACACTTTATGCTGAGCGTGCTCGTCGCGATCGCAACAATGGCAACAATCGTAACCATCGCCATGCCGCTGATCGAAAACGACACACTTGGCCAAAGGATGAATGCGGTCGCGACGGAACGCGAACGCATCCGCGCGCGCGAGCGCGAGCGGCTCATGGGGGCCAAGAACAAGCGCAGCCTCCGCCAAGAGCCTAAGGCCTATATGAAGCAAATCGTCGAAAAGTTTAGCCTGTCGAGATGGCTCGGCACCGAACAAGCGAAATTGCAAATGACGATGGCTGGTTTTCGCGGGCCGCAGGCGGAGGTGGCGTTTTTGTTCTTTCGGTTGGTTGTCCCAATTCTAAGTTTCGCGGTTTGCGCCATCTACCTTCTCCTCGTGTCACGCTTTCAATTGGGGCCTGCGCTGAAAGCTGGCCTAATCCTGCTTGCCACCTATATCGGGCTGAAGGCGCCGGAGCTCTACCTCACGAATACGATCACCAAGCGCCAACTCTCAATGGGCCGCGCCTTTCCCGACACACTGGATTTGTTACTTATTTGCGTCGAGTCCGGAATGTCGATAGAACACGCCTTTCGAAGGGTTGCACAGGAGATCGGCCTTCAGTCGGTTCCGCTTGCCGAGGAACTGACGTTGACCACGGCGGAACTCTCTTTTCTTCCTGACCGGCGCGCGGCTTTCGAAAACCTCGGGCTCAGAACAGGTCTTGACTCCATAAGACAGATCAGCACTGTTCTCATCCAGGCGGAGCGTTACGGCACGCCGCTTGGCGCCGCTCTAAGGGTCGTTGCCCAAGAAAGCCGCCATAACCGTATGATGCTCGCCGAAAAAAAAGCTGCCGCGTTGCCGCCCAAACTTACGGTGCCAATGATAGTGTTCTTTCTCCCGGTGCTTTTCGCAATCATCATGACGCCAGCGATCATTCAAATTAGCCGCACGTTCTCTCAATAGCCGACCGTGAAGAATTTCAAACGAGCACAAGGGCCCAAACAAGCGGACTGCTCCGCGAACAACAAGGAATCAGAGCAGGAACAAATCAG
>CAYWHF010000493.1:487-2021 GCA_964457695.1 uncultured Methylocapsa sp. | reverse complement strand
CTGATCAGCCTGCCGATCGGCAGGTCGCTGAACATGGCCAGCAGCGGCAGAATCAGCAGTCCCCAGAACAACACTTCGAAGCTGAAGCGGCACTGGATGCCGACGTCAGGGTCGGTGACGTCCATGGCGCGCGCTGCGACGGCCCCTTCGGCGCCCCAGCCGATGGCTGACATGATGCCGCCGACATAGCCCACACCGGCCTGGTTACAGGAAATACTCATCCACCCGAACAATCCCGGCCCGGGAAAAACCGCCACGGCAACCGTGGTGCCGATGGCGAGCGTCCATTCGAGCCGGTTGTTCTCCGGCTGGTACATGGCGCGCTGGCCTGGCCGGTGCCGGAAACGGTACACGCAATAGGCCATAAACAGTAAAATGGCGATATAACAGATCCCGGTAATCCAAAATGTGAGCAAAACCGTGCCGTCAATGCCGCCCCAATTGGAGGCAATTGGTGTCATCCACCAAGGGCTCAATACGTGAAACAACACGGAGCCGCCTATGAGCAAAACCAGTCCGATTGCGAAGGCTATTGCCATCCCTGATTTATCCTTGCTTCTTGCGTTTTTGCAGTTATCCGCCGTCAACCCGGCGATCCTCACGCCGTGCGAAGATTTGACGGCTGCCTCAATTCCCCGTGCTCGCTTGGTGGAATGAACCAAACGGGCTGATGCCGGTTCTGGCGCTGTTAGTCAAGGCGGCTAAACGTCTCGCTTCTAGCGGCTTTTACCTTCGTCGTTTTGGACCAATTCCTTGCGGCCAATTTTGTGTAATGGATATTCCTGCCACAATTTTACTTGGGCGTAGCTTCCGGAGCAAAATTGCGCTTCGAGATTGCCGAGCGTGCGTTATGTGCTGTCTCAAATAGCATTTAGGGTCCTTTTTGGCATTCAAAATTGCCGAATCTCGCGGTTCACGTCCAGGGAGGTTGAAATCTTACGGATGTAGGAACGGCATGCGCCGTAATTTAGGCGTCGCCGGTGAGCCTATAAGCCGAGCCTCACCCGGGCCTGGAGTGTCCATGCAGTCAAAAAGATGTACCGGCGGTAGCCTTAGTGGCGGCGCCGGAGGCCTGCTGCAGGAGGACCCATGGCAACATGACGCCACGCCGAACGCCGCGGACGCGGCTCTTTGTGGCTTTGCGCTTGGCCGTGGTTGCTGCTGCTATTGCCGCCGGATGGCTGATTGTCGGGGCTTCAAGCCCTTCTCTTTGCAATCCTGCGGAGTCGCAAGCCTATATTCCTTCAAATGGGGTGGAATAGCGATAAGATCGTTACACTACATTAACACGCCCCGCGATGAACGGGATTACGAAAAAAGGTTAAAGATGCGGCCGGGAATGAGCTCACCCCGCTCGACCGACCCAACGGCGACGACAAGGCCGCCGCAAGCCGCATAAGCCGGTCCTTCAAGCGGTATGTCTTGGCCGCGCAGCAGGACCGGCTGGCCGCGCCGGAGTCTTGCCGCGCTGCCCTTGTCAACCTCCCCGCCCCGCACCCCCGACGGCTGTGAAGAGTGCCTGGCGATGGGGAGC
>CAYWHF010000493.1:0-477 GCA_964457695.1 uncultured Methylocapsa sp. | reverse complement strand
CTCGACGTGGCGCAAGGCTTGGGTGCGCGATGATTCCATTTCCAATTCCGATAAACTAATCGCATCGGTCTCGGAAAAGGGCCCGACGCGGGTCCGCCGCAAAACGCCGACATGCCCATAGCAGCCAAGGCTCCTCCCCAGATCGCGTGCAAGTGCGCGCACATAGGAGCCCTTGCCGCAGCGGGCCTCGAAAATCGCAGCGTCACGAGCCGCATCAATGAGGTCGAATGCATATATCGTCACGGTGCGCGCAGACAATTGCGGCGCCCCGCCGCTGCGCGCTAGGTTATAGGCGCGTTCGCCATTGATCTTGATCGCCGAAAAGGCGGGCGGCCGCTGCTCGATCGACCCGGTAAACCGCGGCAACAGGGCGGCGAACTCGGCGGCCGCGGGACGCTTCTCGGATCGCGCCACAGCCTTCCCCTCGCAATCGGCGGTTCTGGTCTCCATCCCCCAGCCCACGGTAAAGCGAACGGC
>CAYWHF010000492.1:1501-2046 GCA_964457695.1 uncultured Methylocapsa sp. | reverse complement strand
ATCTTAGGCCTCTTCGTATTTTACGCCCTCGGGCTCGCTTCGTGGCTGTTCACCGGAACGGTCGTGCCATGGGACTCAAAAAACCATTTTTACGCAATGTTCCGTTTCCTTGGGGATGCGTTGCAGCACGGCGAGAGTCCGTTCTGGAACCCCTTTCATTTCGGCGGCCATCCGGCGATCGCAGATCCCCAATCCTTGATCTTCACTCCGAGCATGGTGCTCTTTGCGCTGATTGCGCCAAAGGCCTCGATGCAAGTCTTCGTTGCAGTCATCCTGGCGCATCTTTTCGCTGGCGGCATTTGCATTCTTGGCCTCTTGCGGCGGTGGCGCTGGCATCCTTCGGGCGCGCTCCTTGCCGCGATCCTTTTCATGCTTGGGGGAGCTGCCTCCGCAAGGCTCCAACACACCGGCATCATCATTTCTTATTCCTTCTTCCCCGCCGCATTATGGTCGCTTGAGGTTACGTTGGAGCGCCGCTCCTTGCCTGCCGCATGCGTCTTCGGCTGTTGCGCGAGTTTTATGGCCTTGGGCCGCGATCAAGTCGC
>CAYWHF010000492.1:0-1491 GCA_964457695.1 uncultured Methylocapsa sp. | reverse complement strand
TCCTTTGGGCCGCATTAAGTTGGTTTTTTTGCTTTGACCCTTTTCCTTTGGTTCCCTGGGGTTTTAAGCCGCGGGATCAGGAAACTCCCTTGCCTATCTACGCGCAAGGGCCTGTGTGTTGGCGTTGAGCGCTCTTCTGATCCTTACTGTGATGATCGTGCCGGTGTTGCTCACCATGCAGTTTCTCGCCGACTCAAACCGGCCTAGTGTCCCATTCGGCGTTGCAGCGACCGGCTCGCTCGCCCCGGTCAATCTGATCACGCTGTTCGCGCCGAATTTCTTCGGCTCTCTCGATCATCCTTATGATTACTGGGGACCCGACAACCATACGATGCCGCGCCCAGATTACACCGACCGCGCGATTGATTATCTTTTTGCGGGCACGCTGCCATTTCTGCTGATAGCCTGGCACGGGTTCGGCGCCGGCCAGTTGTTTGCGCGGTGCGTGCGATTCTTCTTCATCGTGCTTTTGCTGGCGTTGGTTTACGCATTAGGGCGCTACACACCCCTGTTCACCCTCGCATTTGACCTCATTCCCGGCGTATCGCTCTACCGGAGGCCGGCGGACGCGACTTTTGTTGTCAATATCGCGCTAGCCTTTGCAGCCGGATATTTACTCCACCGCTATGTCGAGCATGGCCTGCCTCGGCCATCCCGCAGGCTCTTTAGATGGCCAGCCTTCACCATTGCAGCGACGTTCGCGCTGGCGTTTGCCGCGCTCATTGGGAGCGGTGTTGCGTTTTCCCTGCGAGAGGGCCGCCTCACGAATTCTCTTTCGGCACTTGTGCTCGCAGGGGCACTGTCGGGTGCTGGCGCAGCCCTTTTGATCGGCTTTCAAACGCATCACAGAAAACGGGCGCTCGCGGCAAGTTTGTTCGTGCTTTGTAGTGGGGCCGAAATCCTGTGGCGCAATGCCGCCTCCCCGCTGAACGCCGAGCCTGCCGAGCGCTACGGTGTCTATGCTGCCTTGAAGCCGTCCGAAGCGGAAGACATTGAGATATTGCGAAAGGAAATAGCTTCCGAGACCCACGATGGCAACCGTCCGAGGATCGAGATGCTGGGGCTCAAAGGGCCATGGCAAAATGCGTCGATGGTGCTGAAGCTCGAGAATACGCTCGGCTACAATCCGTTGCGCATCGACGATTACGGCAGGGCTGTCGGGGCCGGGGAAAATGCCGAGGAGCTAGGCTACAGACATTATCCAGGAACATTTCGCGGTTATAATAGCCGCCTCGCGTCGTTGCTAGGGGTCGAATATCTCGTTCTCGGCCGGCCTGTGACCGAACTTCCACCCGACATTCCGCGCCCGACGGGCGAGGCGATAAATGCAAACGGTAGCATGTACATCTATAAGCTCGGCAAAGCTGCCCCGCGGGCGTATTTTGCGTCGGTGCTCAAGCCGGTCGACAATGAGGAAGTTCTCGATGAGCATGTCCTTCCGGACTTTGATGTTGCGCGTGAAGTCTTGATCGATAAGGCAAGCATGGCCGA
>CAYWHF010000491.1:0-2054 GCA_964457695.1 uncultured Methylocapsa sp. | reverse complement strand
TCAGCATGATCCTGACGGCGGCCCCTCGTTTGATGTGGATGGGCATCTCGCGCAGGAACGTTGGACTGATGTTCCTCGGACTCGATTTGGCTGTTCCTCCACTGTCCCTTCTTGCTGCGTTGGTTGTCGGAATGTTTGTGATCTCGACATTAGTGGCGTTCTTCGGAGCTTCCTCCGGAGCCGTGGTCATAAGCACAGCGAGTCTGATAGGTTTTATTTTGCCTGTTTTGGCTTCGTGGGCAAAATACGGTCGCGATATCCTCAACCTGCGCACGATCTTGGCTATACCAGGCTACGTTGTCAGTAAGTTTCCTATTTATCGAAATATGCTATTCGGCAACGTCGTTGGAAAATGGACCCGGACCGACCGGAGGCAGCGCTGACGAGACGATGCCCGTCGAGTTCTCGGCGCGGTATTTTGGACCGTGCGCGCCGATGGCGCGACCCGCCCGCAAATAAATATTTTTGGACCGATTTGCGCTACTGCCAATTGATTGAACTGCGAAGTCCGCCCATACATCCACCTTCTACTCCGTGATCTGCACGCATTCAATGCGCAACTTTTGGTGAAAACCCAGACTGGATATGCTTTGATCCGGCAGCCAGCGGCATTTCGGACCGGGTTCCTCTTGCATAAACTTGCGACTTTTGCCGCAACCACGGGCCTGACCGCCGCCATGGCCGTAGGTCAGCTGCATTCTGTATCGGCAGCCAACCGAGGTGGGTTGTGGTTCGTTGTTCATGACATCTGCCTGCCTGCCTACCGCAGCATCGGCGTCTCGTTTCCCTGCCTCGAAGTAAACATTGCCAACGGTCTCGATCGAGGCGTTGCCGTGCTCCAAACGCCTGCGAGCGCTGCGCATGTCCTTGTCGTTCCCACAAATCGCATTTCCGGTATTGAAAGCCCGGCGTTGCAAAGCCAAGATGCCCCAAATTATTGGCAGGCAGCTTGGGAAGCCCGCCGCTTCGTTGAACAAGGGGCGCGCCGCCAACTGCCGCGTGACAAGATCGGGATGGCGATAAATTCGGCGGCAAGCCGCAGCCAGGACCAGTTGCATATTCATGTTGCCTGCATCGCCCCGGCGGTTGCGGATTTTCTTCGCCGCCACCAGGCCGAAATCCGTGGCAATTGGTCCTCCCTGCGTGCGAAACTTGCCGGGCACAGATTCGTGGCAATGAAAGTCGAGACCGAAGGCTTGGCCCAAGTGGATCCCTTCAAATTGCTGGCCCGCAGTCTTCCGACGAACAAGCGTTCCCTGGGACATCAAACGCTGGCGGCGATCGGCGCGACGTTCCGTGACGGTAAATCCGGTTTTTATGTTCTGACCAATGATACTCGTGCCGCGCCGAGGGATGTCGCAAGTGCCGAAGCACTGCTTGATGATACGTGCGCCAACTGAGCAAGGCCGGGTGCACAGTGGACGCTCTTGCGGCGCGTGGGATTGCGGCAGAAGAGTTGTAGTCGTGCAAAGTTTAACGAACGGTGACGCTTGACAAATGGACGTACTGGCCTTCGTCAATCCCGCAACAGCTCATTGATCGCGGTTTTAGCGCGGGTCTTTGCATCCACGGTCTTTACGATCACGGCGCAATAAAGAGAGGGTCCGGGAGCGCCGTTTGGCAAAGGCTTTCCGGGCAAATTGCCCGAGACCACGACCGAATAGGGCGGCACATAGCCTACATGGACCTCGCCCGTGACCCTGTCGACGATTTTCGTCGAAGCGGAAATAAAAGTGCCCATCGCGAGCACCGACCCCTGGCCGACAATCACGCCCTCAACCACTTCCGAGCGCGCGCCAATAAAGCAATCGTCCTCGATGATGGTCGGACTAGCCTGGAGGGGTTCGAGCACGCCGCCGATCCCAACCCCGCCCGAAAGATGCACATTCTTGCCGATCTGAGCGCAGGAGCCGACGGTCACCCAAGTGTCGACCATCGTGCCGCGATCGACATAAGCGCCGAGATTGATAAAGGACGGCATCAAGACCACGCTTGGCGCAATATAGGCCGAGCGCCGCACGATCGAGCCCGGCACCGAGCGAAACCCCGCCGCT
>CAYWHF010000490.1:0-2065 GCA_964457695.1 uncultured Methylocapsa sp. | reverse complement strand
GTGCACACGGCGTTCGACGTCAGGCGCACCGCTCAGCACGAACCAGGTCCAGGTCAGGGCGTTGGCCGTCGTCTCGTGGCCTGCCAGGAGAATCGTCATGGCCTCGTCACGGACCTGCCGATCGCTCATCCCGCGTTTCCCGTCCTCTTCGTCCTTCGCCAGGAGCAGCATCGAGAGCAGGTCGCCCCGCCCCTCCATCCCCCGTCCCTCGGATCGCCGCCCCCCGACCACCCCGACGAGAAACACACCCAGGATCTGCTTTGCGTCTGCACCCCCACTTTCGTCACCCCCGATAGCCGGGCGAATGCGGCCTTGCAGAGCTGGAGCACGCGCGAGCTGCCGATCTTTTATTTCCTCAATTTCCGCCAGCCCCACATTCTCGATTTTCTCATGCAAGGGCTTTGGAACGAGACGCAATATAATCCGCTTGGCCAATATTATTACAGCTGCGTGCCTTACCTTCTTGGGCCGGGCCAGGCGATGCAATATTCATTCTACCCAAAGACCGAGGTGCCTAAGGACATTCCGGGCCTACCTTTCGGAAAAGTGCCGGACAATTATCTGCGCGACAATATGATCAAGACGCTGGCCGAAAAGGATGTCGACTTCGAGATTCGCGTCCAGGTGCAAACCGATCCTTTCCGCATGCCGATTGAAAATGCCGGCGTTCTTTGGCCAGAAAAGCTTTCCCCGCGCGTGCCCGTCGCCGACCTGCATATTCCAAAACAAAAATTCGATTCCCCAAAACAATGGGAATTCGTCGATCATCTCCGATACACGCCCTGGCATTGCCTCAAAGACCATCGCCCGCTCGGCAATCAGAGCCGCACGCGCAAGCGCTTATATTGGACCCTCTCAGAACTTCGCCTGAAAATGAATTGCAAGCAGCATATCGAGCCCAAGGGCAACGAGCGGTTCGAATAGGCGCTTGCCTCGCGAGCGAGCCGGCTCGGACTGACTTCTCAAGCCGCGTTCTTTCGCACAGGGCGGATCAGCACCTCGGCGGAGATACCGAGCTCGGCATGCAGGCGGCGGATCATCGCGATTGAAAGATCGCGCTTGCGGTTCAAGACCTCGGCGACGCGCGCCCGCGTGCCAAGCACGGCCTCGAGGTCGCGCCGCGTGAGCCCTTGCTGTTCCATGCGAAATTTTATTGCCTCGATCGGATCGGGCGGATCTAGCTGGAAATGTTCGCTCTCATAGGCATCGACGAGCGTGGCCAATACATCGAGCCGGTCGCCCTCGGGCGTGCCGGCCTTCGTCCCCCACAGACGTTCGATCTCGGCGAGCGCGGCCGCGTAATCTGCCTCCAAACGAATGGGCTTCACTTCAACTGTCATGCTTGACCTCGCTCGCATCGATCTCATCATAATCCTTATGCGCGCCGATCCACTTGATCCAGACGATACTCTTCTCGAAGTCAATCGCGGTCACGAGGCGATAATCATTCCCCTTGATATTGAAGACCACCCGCTCGGCCGTCACGATACTCGCCGTCCGGTACAATCTCTTCACATCGGTGGCGCTCGCCCAATGGGCCTTGCGCACTTCGTCGAACCAGGCATCGAGCGCCGCCTTCAGCGCGGGCTGATCTTTGTGACCGGCGTGCTTTTCCACAAACTCCCGTAGCGTGCGCCGGGCGATAATCCGCATGGCGTAAACTACCATGCTCCCAAAGTGGGAGCAAGGGCCATCGTGTCAATTCGCGCGAAGCGGAGTCAGGGGCGCGCCAAGACAAATCTGGAGCCCACGGGCAACGAGCGGCTCGAGTAGACCTTTGCTTCCAAAAGGGGCCTTCAAGATCTTGCAGCCGCGCAAAACACGCTTAGAGTGAAGCAAGGCTTTTGAGGACTCCTCATGCTTGGCCAGCATCCGGGCCGAACTTTTATTTCCTATTCTCGCAAGGACGGTGCGGATTTTGCCGCCAAACTGCGGAAAGACCTCGAGACCCAAAACCTCTCCGCCGCGCGTGCACTCGTACCACCCCAAGGCCGGCGCCACGGTGGGGATCGGCGCGGGTCAGATGAGCCGGGTCGATTCCGCCAAGATTGCCGTCTTACGCGCA
>CAYWHF010000489.1:0-2073 GCA_964457695.1 uncultured Methylocapsa sp. | reverse complement strand
CCCCGCCTTGACCGGATCGGCAATGGCGAGGAGCCCGGCGGGCTTGCCGTCGATGCCAACGAAAACAACCGTGGCGCCGTCTTGACGCGATGCGTCCGCTTCCGCCGCGAGATCGGCAATGTCGATGCCGCTTGCTGCGAGAAAATCCGCATTGCCGATAATGAGCCGACGGCCCTCGATCTCGCCAGTTACGCCCTTTCCGGCCGGGGCTTCGAACGCCGCTGGCTCGGCGAGTTCGAGTTTGCGCTCGGCGGCTGCGCCAACGATTGCGGCGCCAAGCGGATGTTCGCTTGCTCGTTCGAGGCTCGCGGCAAGCCGCAGGACCTCATCCTCCCCCAACCCCGAGAAAGTGCGTATGGATGCTAGCTTCGGCTTGCCCTCGGTGAGCGTTCCGGTCTTGTCGACAACAAGCGTGTCGATCTTTTCCATGCGCTCCAGCGCCTCGGCATTTTTGATGAGCACGCCGAGCTGCGCGCCGCGTCCAACGCCTGCCATGATCGACACCGGCGTCGCAAGGCCGAGCGCGCAGGGGCAGGCAATGATCAGCACCGAGACGGCGGCGACGAGCGCAAAGGTAAAGCGCGGCTCCGGGCCGAACATTGCCCAGGCGGCAAAGGCGGCAAGCGCCACAACAATGACCAAAGGCACGAACCAGGCAGCAACCTGATCGGCAAGCCGCTGGACCGGGGCGCGGCTCCTCTGCGCTTTGGCCACAAGTTGGACGATCTGAGCCAAAAGCGTATCGGCGCCGACCTTTTCCGCCCGCATGATTATGGAGCCAGATTGATTGAGCGTGCCCCCAATGATTTTTTCACCCGCGTCCTTGCCGACAGGCAGCGACTCGCCCGTAACAAGCGACTCATCGAGTGTGGCATGTCCTTCGAGGATCGTTCCGTCAACGGGTACCTTTTCGCCCGGGCGGATACGCAGGCGGTCGCCGGAGCGAATGGCATCGAGGCTCACTTCTTCGTCCATGCCGTCGCCGCGGATGCGCCGGGCGGTTTTCGGCGCGAGATTGAGAAGCGCCTTTATCGCGTTGGACGTGTTTTCGCGCGCTCGGAGTTCCAACACTTGTCCCAGCAAGACGAGAACCGTGATGACAGCCGCGGACCCAAAATAGATCGCAACCGATCCGTCCGCGCTCCTGAAAGCTTGCGGGAAAAGACCCGGCGCTAGAGTCGCGATGGTGCTGTAGGCCCAAGCAACGCCAGTGCCCATGGCGATCAGCGTGAACATATTGAGATTGCGGCTCACGATGGAGCGGGCGCCGCGTTCAAAAAACGGCCAGCCGGCCGACAGCACAACGGGCGTCGCAAGAAGGAACTGCACCCAATTGGATGTCTGTTGTCCGACGAGCATATGCAGGTTGAAGAGATGGCTGCCCATCTCAAGTGCCACAACGGGCAAGGAAAAAATGAGACCAAACCAGAACCTGCGCGTCATATCGGCAAGCTCCGGATTTGGACCTTCGACCGCGCTTGTCATCACGGGTTCGAGCGCCATGCCGCAGATTGGGCAAGTGCCGGGGCCGCTCAGGCGAATTTCCGGGTGCATTGGGCAGGTGTAGATTGTTTTGTCTTCGGCGCTTGCCGCCGGGGAACGTTGCGTTTTTTGCTTGGCTGAGATAAAACGGTGAGGGTCGGCAAGAAATTTGCTTTTGCAGCCCTGGCTGCAAAAATAATATTTGTGGCCGCCATGCTCCGCACTGTACTTGGCGGTGGCGAGGTCGACAGTCATCCCGCAAACCGGGTCATTCATTTGCGCGGCATTCCCGGCCCCGCTGGAGTGTTCTTGCGAGTGGCTATGATGATCCTCATGCATCAGCATACTCCGTGACAATTATAGGCACCGGCAAGCTGGCGCGCGGCGCGGCGGCAGAAGAATTTCTTGGGAGATCAGTTAGGTTTGCGCTCCGCCGCCTGATCTCGAATCTCATCCAGAACCTTGTTGTTCGACCAGATATGAGCCTCTAAGGAATTAAGGCGTTCCTGTGAACAAGGTGTACGGTACCAATGTAGTTGTGGTCCTATTGGTTTTGGATAGTTTATTACATAAACAGCTGCCACCATTTTT
>CAYWHF010000488.1:0-2078 GCA_964457695.1 uncultured Methylocapsa sp. | reverse complement strand
AATAGCGCCGCGACGGATTGCTGGCTTCACGGACAAATCATGGCGATACTTGCGGCCAATGGCGGCAAGCTGCCAAACGAATTGAGGAGAAGATGGTATTTGAGCCACTACGGCCCCTAAAGCCTCGCCTGTAATGCCACGGTCGAAGCATCAGCTCCCCTGCCAGAGAAGACGCGCTCCTTAACGCCGGATGTGTGCCCGATTGTCACGCTTTCCGAAGCGGGGACGGGAAATGCCTCGACTTCGCCGCAAGGATAAGCGCGGCCGAACATCCTGTAGATTGAGCCCCAACGCAAATTGGTCCGATTTCTCGTCGCCGTCTTCCCCCGACAGGACTTCCGGACCCATGTAGTTCGGCGTGCCTGGCGCCGCCGCAATGGGTATGTCTACTAGATGGGAGGCGTGCTACCCCTAGATCAAACAGCCTAAGTTCGCCATCTCGCCGCAGGATAACGTTTTCTGGTTTTATGCCGCGATGGATGATGAAATGGCGAACTTGATGCCGGTGAGCCGCGCCTCGCTCTTACGATGAGCCGATGGTTCAAAAGCTGATCGGTTATAGGCAGAGCCTATCCTTGTTGGAAATCCGATCCTAATGTGCAGATGGTATAAATGGCGGGCAACTGGCATTGGGAAAATGCGCGCCGAATATGGCGGCGCGATCAACGCACGGGTGGCGCGAAAATGCGAACCCTTTCTCTAGCTCAAGCGGTTGCCATGATCCCAGATGGCGCGAGCTTGATGATCGGCGGTTTCATGGCCGTGGGCACGCCGGAGCGCATCGTCGACGAGATCGTTCGCCAGAACAAGCGCGATCTCACCGTCATCGCGAATGACACCGCTATGCCGGGCAAGGGAATAGGCAAGCTCGTAGAGGCAAAACTTCTTCGCAAGGTCATCGCGAGCCACATTGGGCTTAATCCCGAAACCCAGCGCCAAATGATGGCCGGGGAACTGGACGTCGAGCTCGTACCGCAAGGCACTCTCATCGAGCGGATACGCTGCGGCGGGCATGGGCTCGGTGGCGTTCTGACGCAAACAGGCCTCGGCACGCCCGTCGAGAAGGGTAAGCAAATCATCGACTTGGACGGCAAGGCCTATCTGCTTGAAACCGCACTGCATGCCGACTTCGCTCTCGTGCAGGCATTCCTTGCCGATTATCTCGGCAATCTGAGCTACGCGCTCACGGCGCGCAATTTCAATCCGGTGATCGCGATGGCCGCCGAAACCGTCATCGCCAGCGCGGACAATATCGTTCCTGTCGGCGTGCTCCCGCCCGATCATGTCGTGACTCCCGCACCCATCGTCGATTATCTCGTTGCCAATTCGTGAACACCGCATGGAACCGCAGACACTCATCGCGCGCCGGATTGCCCGGGAACTTTTGCCGGGCATGCTCGTCAATCTCGGCATCGGAATTCCGAGCCTGGTCGCGAATTATCTCCCCGCCGGCATGCAAGTTTTCTTCCAGTCCGAGAACGGACTTATTGGCACCGGCGTTCCTCCCGCAGAGGGCATGGCGCATCCCATGCTGACCGACGCGGCCGGGCGTCCCGTTACGGCCTTGCCTGGCGCCAGCACATTCGACAGCGCCATGTCGTTTGGCCTCATTCGCGGCGGTCATCTCGAGCTCACGGTTTTGGGCGGGTTGCAGGTCGATGAGAAGGGGCGGCTCGCCAATTGGATGATCCCGGGAAAGATGGTGCCGGGAATGGGCGGCGCCATGGATCTGGTCTCTGGAGCCAAGCGCGTCATCGTGGCGATGCAGCACACCGCAAAGGGCGCATCGAAGATCGTCAAGACCTGCACGCTTCCAATTTCCTCGACGCGGGTGGTGGACTTGGTCGTCACCGAACTCGCGGTCATCGCCTTCCCCGATGGCCGCGCAACGCTTCTCGAGACCGCCCCAGGGATATCCGTCCCACAGGTGACCGCGGCGACCGAAGCCGACATCGCGGGCGCGGACCCAATTCCGGAAATGCTACTATACACTCGCGAGCAAGACAGAGGTTTTATGTGCTCGAATCTTTTCGGATTCGATAGGAGGTTATTTCGAAAGAAGAGAGGGATGTTCAGTG
>CAYWHF010000487.1:0-2078 GCA_964457695.1 uncultured Methylocapsa sp. | reverse complement strand
GGATAGTGAATTTTCTGATGCGACCCCGGTCTAACGATGTTGGACCGGGGTTGATGCGTGAAAATGCAATGGACCCGCGAAATAAATTGCCCGTGACCCTATGTGTCCCTAGCACCTAATTACGTGCCACTATGAGTCGGAACGGCTATGGCGCCGCGGCGGAGCCGCCAGAAACCGTGGCGCTGTTCATCAGGGGCGATTCCGGAGACTCGGCTTCGATCGTGCGAAGTGCCTTTACGTCCGGCCGCCTGGCTTTGTCGGCTCCCTTGATGAGGAGCGCAAAAGCGATGGCGTCGCAGGCAATGAGTGTTAGCCACCAGATCTGCGACGTCGCGATTCCCAAAATGGCGATCGTCAGGACCGCGGCGAGGCCAGCAAGCGCTGCGGGCGCCGTGCTCGCGGGAATTCGCCCGGCAGCGGTGAAAAGCTGAAAAAGGAGAAGCGCGAAAGAGACGGCGCCCACAAGTCCAAAATCGTACCAGAGAACGAACAATAAGCTTGCGGGCGTCCCGTCGGGCAAAAACCCGAAGTTCAATCCCCGATGCACAAATCCATACCCGTGCCCGGTAATCAAACGTGGCCATTGCGAGACGACGAGCTCGTTCCAAATCAGCATCGGCACTGAGGCTAAGCCCGTCTTGACTCCGGTCAATCTTAGACCAAGCTGATAAAGCGAAGGCAGGAGGGGGGACAGCATAAATAAGCCAGCCATGAGCCACGCCAGGACTCGCGCCGTCTTCGCCGGGCCGGACATGGCGGTTGCAAATACGAATGCGCCGGCGCCCATTGCAAGCAGCGCAATCTGCGCAAATCCGGCCAGTGCCGCGGCGGCCACGAGTACCGCGAGGCTCGCCGCGGCGAGCCAATCCTCGCGCAGAGACAGCAACCCAAGGGCAGGCCAGACGAGGACTATTGCGGTGACCAACGCGCGTTCGAACAGAGTTTCGTCGAACGCAAAGCCGCCGAGAAACCAGGGCGTGCCAAAGAACGCCAAGACAATCGTCGCCACGCTCGCCAGCGCGAGGCCTATGGGCAGCAGATATAAATCGAGAGGTTTTGTTTGCTGCGGCAGATAAACCGCGGCGAGTCCGGCAAGAAGGGCTGCCCCGAAAGACTGCAGAAATCGCACGCCCGCTTCCGCCGGAAACGGGGTCCAAACCAGCGACAATCCTGCCCATAAGCCGAGAAACAAGAGGGTCGCGGCCATCGGCGTAACGAGGGCATCCCGGAGCCGCCGGCCGGCATGTTTCGGCTCGTCCAATAGCGCACCAATCAAGACCAAAATCGCGCCAACGGGCATCAAAACATAGATCGCGCCGTGCCAGAAGATTCCCGTACAAGGCAGGCAGAGGAACAATACGGTCAGTCCAAGCCGGATCAGAAGTTTCCCGGCGGCCCCGGCCGGCGTGTCACTGGATCGGAAGGCGACGGACATGAACTCGGTGCTTCATGACGAAAGGCCCGGGCATGTAAAATTCGCTTAGACCTCTTTCGCGAATGATGAGGAACGCCTTTATGCCGCGAATGATTCGCAAAACTAAAGCGCGAATGCAAGGAGAGCAAACCTGCCGCGGTATCGGCTAATTAATATCAATTACAAATATTTATCAGCGCATACCAGCGCCTGGCCGGCCTCCATTGGCAAGCAGTTTTTGCCACGAACGATTGGGGCATTCATGGGCCTGCGGCGCGGCTGATGCGTTTCGGCAACGGCGCCAGAGCCTCGCGCGTTCTCTTTGCGGGTCTGCCCAAAATTGAGGTAGAGCCATGATAAGTCATTTGGACTGTTCAGTGAAACATTTCCGAAGCGAAAAAAGAATGCGAGCCTTCCTTCGACGTGTTGAGAACGTCTTGTGGTATCTCAAGGGATATCCCGTGGTCCCCTTCGCCTTGACCGAGTTCGCTGCGAAAGCCACGAATGAGTTCAGGCGCCTCTACCAGGGGCGTTCGTCTGACATTTTTTTTGGAAACGAAGGCCAAATAATTCACAAGTGGCTTCACTACCTTCCGGTATATGATCAATTCTTGGGGCCTTATGCCGGCTCAAAACTAAAGATGCTCGAAATCGGCGTATTTAA
>CAYWHF010000486.1:0-2100 GCA_964457695.1 uncultured Methylocapsa sp. | reverse complement strand
TGCCAGGGTTGGCAAGGCCGCTGTGATTCATGCGGGCGGTGGAAAACGAGTGCCGAGGAAAGTGTTTCGCCGGGGATCGCCGCGCGAAATGGCCGCGTTTTTGGCCTCTCGAGTCTCAAACTGTCCGGCGAACCTACCGCTCCACGCATCACAACCGGGATTGGAGAGTTCGACAGGGTGACCGGCGGCGGTTTCGTTCCAGGCTCTGTCCTATTGCTTGGCGGCGAGCCGGGCATTGGCAAATCGACCTTGCTCATTCAGGCCTGCGCGAAGCTCGCCGCATCGGAACGGCGGGTGGTCTATATCTCCGGCGAGGAGGCGGTCGATCAGATCCGGCTTCGCGCTTTGCGGCTGGGCCTTGCCGCCGCCCCTTGCGAACTTGCTGCCGAGACCAGCGTCGAGGACATCGTCGAAACGCTTTCGCACGGCAAACGGCCCTCCCTCGTCGTTATCGATTCCATTCAGACGATGTGGACCGGGCTCATCGAATCGGCGCCCGGCACGGTCGGCCAAGTGCGCGGCGCCGCGCAAGCGCTGATCCGCTTCGCGAAGACGACTGGCGCAGCGGTCATCCTCGTCGGCCATGTCACCAAGGATGGGCAGATCGCCGGCCCCCGGGTCGTCGAACATATGGTCGATGCGGTGATGTCGTTTGAGGGCGAGTGCGGGCGCAGTTTTCGTATCTTGCGCGCGGTCAAAAACCGCTTCGGCCCGACCGACGAGATCGGCGTTTTCGAAATGACCGGGAGCGGGCTTGCCGAAGTTACAAACCCGTCGGAATTGTTTTTATCCTCGCGGGACAGCACGGCGCCAGGCGCCGCGGTCTTTGCCGGGATGGAGGGTACAAGGCCTTTGCTCGTCGAGATTCAGGCGCTTGTCGCGCCAAGCCCGCCCGGCACGCCGCGCCGCGCGGTTGTCGGCTGGGACAATGCGCGGCTTGCGATGGTTTTGGCCGTGCTCGAAGCCCATGTGGGAATCAAGCTTGGCCAATATGACATTTACCTCAATGTCGCGGGCGGGCTGCGGGTTAGCGAACCGGCCGCCGACCTTGCCGCTGCGGCGGCGCTTGTCTCCTCCTTGAGCGGGCAAAGCCTTGCGGCTGGAATGGTGTTGTTTGGCGAAATTGCCTTGTCGGGCGCGATCCGCCCGGTCCCGCACGGCCTTGCGCGGCTCAAGGAAGCCGCGAAGCTTGGTTTTTCCCATGCCACGATACCGCAAGGCGCGCAGGAAAACGTCACCATAGCTGCGAGCGGGCTTACGGTTTGCGGCTGCGCGCATATTTCCGCTCTCGTCGCCAACATGAAATTTAATCGGTCTAAGGGGAGCGATCCTTGATATTGCACGCCAGATCTTTGCTGCGAAGGGAGAGGAGCCCGAGAATGCTGATAGGCTGGCGTTCTGCGGCCAGACCTTGCGGACTCAGCACGGAAAGGCAGAGGCCTTAAATGAACTCCGTCAAGAACTTGGCGAGTTCAGCGCAAGTGTACCGGCGGTTGCGGGTTGTTGGCGGGATTGGTGTCGTGCTTGGACATTTTTGTGATCAACGCGCCCCCGGCGAGCGGCTGCAGGTCGGATTCGAGCGCATCGGCGATCTCTTTTGCATAGACCTCTTGGCCACTGGCATAGAGCGTAAAGGACTTGGTGTATTTTTCCTTCTTTACAGGGTTTTCGATCATCGCCTTGGTCCATGCATAAAGCGGATAATCTTTGGTGCCATGCTTTTCGGCTTCGGCACAATAGTCCGCAAAAGCATCATACTGGCATTTTAGCGCGGCACCGTGCTTCTCCAAAATGTCCATGAGCGGCTTGAGCGCCGGATTTTTGGAATCGCTTCGCACCTTTTCCGCAAATTCATCGGCGAGATTTATCCGTATCTGATACTGCCATTGATCGCTCATGGTCGCCTCATGCTTTGATATGGACCTCGATCCATTTTGCAAAAGCCTCGATAAAATTCTGCAGGAATTTTCGGGTCGCGTCATTGGCGAGTTTGCCGCTGGCATCAAAAAGCTTGTCCGCGCCGCCGACATAGGCCTCCGGCTGCGGCATCGCGGGCACGTTCAGCCACACCAGCGACTGGCGCAAATGATGGTTTGCGCC
>CAYWHF010000485.1:0-2102 GCA_964457695.1 uncultured Methylocapsa sp. | reverse complement strand
CTTCTCATTGAAATAAATTTTTAGGGGCACGATCGTCATGCCCTGGCGTTCGGTCCCTTGAGAGAGTTTGGCGATCTCGCGCGATTTCAACAAAAGTTTTCGCGGCCGTTTGGGCTCGTGATTGAAGCGGTTGGCCTGAAGATATTCCGGGATGTTGGCGTTGACCAAAAAAATCTCGCCAGAACGATCGACGCTCGCATAGCTCTCCGCGATGGTAGCCTTGCCGGCGCGCAAAGATTTTACCTCCGTGCCCGTTAGCATAAGGCCCGCCTCAAAAATCTCGCCGATCTCGTAATTGTGCCGCGCGCGCCGGTTATCCGCCGCAATTTTACGAGGGCGTTCCTGCTTTGCCGCCACGTGCCGCTCCGCTATGCAGGTATGAGCCCGGCGTGGGCCATCGCGGCCTTGATAACAGCCTGCGCCGAATCCGATGCGGGCAGCATCGGCAGCCTGATCTCGCCAAGAATCTTGCCGAGCAAAGAGAGTGCAAATTTGGGACCGGCCGGGCTAGGCTCGACAAACATAGCGGCATGGAGCGGGGTCAAGCGATCCTGCAGTTTGAGGGCTGCCGAAAAATCGCCGGCAAGGCACGCCTCCTGCATTTCGGCGCAAAGCGCCGGCGCGACGTTCGAACTAACCGAAATGCAGCCATGGCCGCCATGCGCCATGACGCCAAGAGCCGTCATGTCCTCGCCGGAAAGCTGGATGAAATCCGGTCCAAGCGCGTGGCGCTGCAAGGCCGTGCGCGCAAGATTGCCGGTCGCATCTTTGACGCCTGCGATGTTTTTTAATTCGTAAAGCCGTTTCATGGTGTCGATCGACAGATCGACGACCGAGCGTGGCGGGATATTGTAGATGATGACCGGGATGCCGACCGCATCATTGACCGCCTTGAAATGGTAAAGCATTCCATCTTGCGAGGGCTTGTTATAATAGGGCGTGACGATCAAAAGACCGTCGGCTCCTGTCCGCTCAGCAAACCGCGCCAGTTCAATCGCCTCTTGCGTGTTGTTTGAACCCGCCCCGGCAATGACCGGCACCCTCCCCCTGGCTTCGCTGATACAAGCGGCAATGACTTGCCGGTGCTCCTCATGCGACAGAGTTGGACTCTCGCCGGTAGTCCCAACCGGAACGAGCCCATGCGTTCCGCTGACGATCTGCCAGTCTACCAGGGCCCGGAACCGGGCCTCATCGAAGCACCCATCTTGAAACGGCGTGACGAGTGCGGTAATCGATCCGCCAAAATTTGCCTTATTTGCCATGGTTAATACCGCCTTTCCGCCCAAGTGACGCCGTAATTTATAGGATTCATTTTACCTAGCCGATTCAGCGGTGCAATTGCGAACACTGCGCGGCTGCCGGCCGAGACATAGACGCAGAATTCGTTACTGCAAAGGCCGGTGTTGCCAAGCGCTGACCGCCGATTGATATCCGCAGAGGGGCGTCCTCCCAGGCGGGAGTGGCGAACTAGAGAGGCTATGTTTGTCATTTGTTAGGAAAGAGTCGTTCAACTTTGTCTGTCTTTACGCCGCTTTGCAGGAGTGGCTGAACCATGAATACAATGCAATTTCCGTTCGGGCGCATTGCGGGATTTAGCGCTGTCGCGATATGCTCTCTCGCCGCAGGCTGGACCGCCGGGTACAATTCCCGGTTCGTTGCTTTCTCAGACAAGGAACTCCCAACTTATCCCCATGCGGTGGACGAGCTCGCCAAGGAACCGGCTTTTCCTGGCTTTGATGCGCGTTTGGAGCAGGGGGATACCACCAAGGCGCGCCCGGAGCCGGCAACGCCGGCCGAGGGAATAGTGCAGGCCCAGGTTGCTCAACAAGGAGACGGCCTGACGGGCCTTTCGGAGGCGTTGGCTCACTATAAATCGGGCAGCCTCGCGCAAGGCGATCAGGCCGCGGCGGCCGCGCAAGATAAAACCGTCAAGACCGCGCTCGAATGGATTGCTTTGCACAGTTTCCCCCATGAGGCGGGCTTCGACCGGTTGCAAGCCTTCATGCAAGCCCATCCCCACTGGCCCGCGCTCGAAGGGCCCAAAACGCGCAGCGAAGAATCGCTTTATGGGGACCCGAAAAGCAACGCGATCGTAAAAACCC
>CAYWHF010000484.1:0-2107 GCA_964457695.1 uncultured Methylocapsa sp. | reverse complement strand
CCTGTATCTCGGCCTGCAACGCCACACCAAGGGTGAGATGGCGCTCGTCCCGAAAGCGTCGATTGCCGGGCGGGCACTCGTCACCGTGGTCGGCATCATGACCTTTCTTGCCTCGTTCGCCGCGGGTGCAGCAATCTTGATCAGCGATACGTCGCGCGGCTGGCAAGACACGGTTGCACGCGAAATGACCATTCAATTACGCCCGGTCCCGGGGCGTGACCTCGATGCAGACACGGCGAAAGCGGCCGAACTCGCCCGCGGGATGGCGGGAATTGCCTCTGTGCGCGCTTATACCAAAGCGCAATCCGAAGATCTGTTGCAACCTTGGCTTGGCTCCGGGCTCGATCTTTCCGAATTGCCGGTGCCCCGCCTCATCGTTGTCGTGCTCGATCAGGAACAAAGACTGGACATCAACGTTCTGCGCAAAAGACTCGCGGAAACAATTCCGGGAACGAGTGTTGACGATCACCGCCTGTGGCTCGAGCGCCTGGCGCTCATGGCGAAGAGCGTCGTATTCGTGGCGGGCGTGATCTTTTTTCTGGTGCTCGCGGCAATGATTTTGGCGGTCGCCTTTGCGACCGAAGGCGCGATGGCGGGAAATCGCGAGATCATCGAGGTTTTGCATTTTGTCGGAGCCGCAGACAGTTTTATTTCGCGGCAATTCCAGAGGCATTTTTTTCAGCTCGGCCTGCGGGGCGGAGCGATCGGCGGCGCGCTCGCGATCCTTGCTTTCTTTGTGTCCGAATCCTTGGCGAGCTGGCTCAGGGCGACCCCAGGCGGCGATCAATTAGAAGCGATGTTTGGGGATTTTTCCCTCGGTTGGAACGTCTATCTGGCGATCTTCCTCATCGCTGCAGGTATCGCTATCATCACGGGGCTTGTCTCGCGGGTGATTGTGTTGCGCCATTTGCAGGGTTTGAACTGAACACGCCGGCTAAACATAGGCCGGCTCATCGGCGCCATTCTGCCGCGCGAATGCCACTGGACCCGGGTGCCGGGGGCAATGTGCGCGCAATCCCGTTTGAACATGCGAGCGAGCGCGCCGGCGTCCATCATTTGACGGTTGAAGGGATCGCGGCGTAGCAACAGAGTCAGCGGCGATAGGGCGAAGCCAGTCAGTCAGGGCCGGTGGCGCGCGAGAACCTTGCGGACGGATTCGACGAGTTGATCTTCCGGAACGGTGAATTGCGCGTTGGCACGCAATTCGAGATAATCCACGCGGTCTTTTGTTGACGCGGCGAGTTCGGTGCCGAGCACGAGATCGCGGATCGTCACTTGCGGGCCGTCTTTATGTTCGCGTTCGTTGGAGCCTTGGATGACGGCACAGAGCGAGCCGCGCTTATCGGCATATTTTAATTGCGCATTCATTCCGGAAGATCCGAGATAAAGTTCGGCGCCGATGGGAGGCGACGCATTTCGAAGCACGCCAACGAGATTTTGGTAGCGGACGATCTGATCCTTATCGAGGACGAGAACAACGACAGGACCGCGCATTGCGCTTTCCACGACGATCGGCGAGTTGATCGCTTTCAGCGCCGCGTAAAGCCGCGAGACGCCGATCGAAAAGCCTGTTGCGGGAACATTCTCGTTGCGAAAGCGCCCGACGAGGCCGTCGTAGCGCCCTCCCCCACCGACCGAGCCGAAGCGAACGGGCTTGCCGTCCTCGCCCTGTACGGGGAAAAGGAGTTCGGCCTCGAAAACCGGGCCGGTGTAATATTCGAGGCCGCGCACGACTGAAGGATCTATCAAAATCCTGCGTGAGCCATACCTAGCGGCTTCGCAGACCTCGACCAACCTATTTAATTCGTCGAAACCCTCGTCACTCGCTCCCCCGAAACTCGCTCCCCATTGGTGGTGGAGATTTCGACAATAAGTCAGCGAGCCAAAATTGTCGATAAAACGATCTCTTGGGGCCGCGTCCCCGTCCCCAGGTGGAAGCCGCGCCATGTCTTCGATTGGGCGACAAGCAGGAAATTGATCGGCAAACTTGTAACCCTGAGGTGGGGGTCTTTGAAGAAAGGCGGCGTAGATTCGCTTGATTTGATCATCGTCGAGCCCTGCCCCTTTGGTAAAATCGCCGCTTTCATCCTTTCGACCCGACCTGAGA
>CAYWHF010000483.1:0-2107 GCA_964457695.1 uncultured Methylocapsa sp. | reverse complement strand
CGGTAGAGATTTTTTTTGATGGTCTTGTGGCTTCAGAAATTGTTCAGCGGTAGGCAGAAAAACGGGTCGAGAGTTTTTAAATGATCGAGGTCGATGTTGGGCTCAAAGTACGCGCTTTTGACCTCGATGTCGCTTTCAGCAATGGCGAGGGCGTTATCGCACTCTTTGGCCAGTCGGGTTCCGGCAAATCTCTGACTCTCAATCTCATCGCCGGATTGTTGCGGCCGAGCAGAGGCCGTATCGTTTTGGATACCAAAATCCTTGTCGATGTGGAGCGCGGTGTTTTCCTTCCAATGCACCGGCGTCGGATCGGTCTCGTGTTCCAGGACTCGAATCTTTTCCCACATTTGAGTGTGAAACAGAATCTACTGTTTGGGCGTTGGTTCGCGCCGCATCGAAACGAAGAGATCGATTTTGGTGCCGTGATCGAGACCTTGGGAATCGAAAAGCTGCTGACCCGCCGTGTCGCGCATTTGTCGGGCGGCGAAAAGCAGAGAGTGGCGATCGGCCGCGCGCTGCTATCCTGCCCGAATTTGCTTCTATTCGATGAGCCGCTGGCTGCGCTCGATTTGCAACGCAAGCTCGAGATCATGTCGTTGATCGAGCAGATACGCGACGAATTCAAGGTGCCGATCATCTATATATCGCATGCAATCGACGAAGTGGCCCGGCTCGCCGCGGCGATCGTTGTGATCGATGCTGGCCGGGTGAAGGCGGTCGGCCGGCCCGGCGATGTTTTTGGCAAGGCAGGGGCACAGGCGGCGGAGGAGCGGTTCGATCGTATCTCCGTCTTGACGATGAAGGTCGTTGGGGTGAACGCCGCCTATGGCTTAACCGAGCTCAAACATCCGTCCGGGACCATATGGCTTGCCGGCAGCCGCGCAGGGCCCATCGGAAGCGCCGCAAGGATTATCGTAAAGGACACCGACGTCACACTTTCGCTTGGGCCGCCGCGCGGCATCAGCACGCGCAGCGTTCTTTTCGGTACGATCGAAAATATCGAAAACTATGGCCCGTTAGCGACGGTCGCTATCGCGCTCGAGGGGGAAGAGCGGCTGTTCGCGGCGGCAACGCGCCACGCGCTCGACGAAATGGGGCTCTATTGCGGGGCTCGCGTCTTCGCCTTGATCAAAACCTCGGCTCTCGACGAGCGAAAAATTGCTTCCATCACACAGGTATAGTGCGGCGGATTCTGTGGTTGAATCGAAGGACAAGGCGAGACAAACGCCTCTATTGACTTCATCAAGGAAATGAATCGCCTTGCTGAACCTAACCGGAAACCCCTTCGATTCGATTTGAAAATCTGAGATAATACTTCATACCAAATTCACTGGCGGTATGACGCTCGCCTTGCTCGGCCTTGTTGGTTTGCGCTGCGTCGTGCACCACGAGTCAATCTGAGAATCCGGTGCTCTTTAGGTTCGCGCTATGCCGTGATTTACACGCAGCTCATATTTTCGTTGCAGGCGAGCGCCCTCAGCTCCTCTGCTCTACCAAGGAGAGCGCCCACGAGGAGCCACGTCCATGGCCTCAACGCATCATTCAGAAGGAGGTCAAAGATGTTCATCGCCACGATCAACGCAAGCGCGGCGAGCATGATCCTTTCACGCATCGTTTCTGCGAACTTGAGAGCCGCCGCCGCGCGAAAGACCGGGATTGTCAATAACCCAAACTCAGTAATAAATCCAAACAGGCCAAACGCCCCGATAATAATGATCCAATGGCCGTCCGTAACGCTGATATCTTTGCCGCCCTCGTCAAAAATGCGATTACGCCCAAAACGCCCCCAACCGAAAATAAATCGCTCCGACGCCCGGTCGAGGAGCATAGCGTCATTGTCAAAACGGAACTCAAGAGATTCTCCACGATCCACACTGATGGACATCGCAGCGTCAATGGCCAGCCCGGTCGGAACCAGGTGTGCGACGCGCAGCAAGGGGTACGCCACAGCAATGGAAGCGAGCACAACTGCAACACGCAGCTGCGCCCTTGGGTTTGCCAGGCGAACCAACGGCACTAGGATTGCGGCGTAGGGCAAAGCCTCGAGTGACTTACCAAAGTAAAAAAGCGCCATGAAGTAGGACCATAAGCCCCCAAGCCCAAAACC
>CAYWHF010000482.1:0-2108 GCA_964457695.1 uncultured Methylocapsa sp. | reverse complement strand
GCTCTGGAATTTGGCTTATCGTTTCGCAGGCAAGCAGCGCAAGCTCGCCATCGGTTCCTATCCGGGCATCGGATTGAAAGAGGCACGGGCGAAGCGGGAAGAGGCCAAGAAGCTGTTGGCCTCGGGTTTCGATCCAAGCCAACAAAAGCGGCTCGGAAAGTTGGCCTCGGAAAGTCAGAAGGCCGATACCTTCGAGGCCATTAGCCGAGAGGTTCTGGAGAAGAAGCGCCGGGAAGGAAAGTCAGAGACGACCGTCAGCAAGGCGGCGTGGCTCTTTGAACTCGCGACCTCAGCCCTAGCAGGTTGCTGAAAAAGTCGCTTTGCGCGGTGGGTGGAGTGTGATTCCGTGCAGGTGTTTGATTCGTTTTGCTCGGGGGCTGGGATGAGGGGCGAAGACCGGCGGTTGGAAGGCTTGTTCAGCTATATCAGTCTGGAAGATCGCATTGCGCCGGATCATCCCTTGCGCGCGATCCGGGAGTTGGTGGACGCGGCGCTGAAGGACCTGTCGCGATCTTTCGCCCGCCTTTACGCGCGCGATGGACGGCCGTCGATCCCGCCGGAGCGTTTGTTGCGCGCGCTGCTTCTGCAAGCGTTCTACACGGTGCGCTCGGAACGGCAGTTGATGGAGCAGCTCAACTACAACCTTCTGTTCCGTTGGTTTGTCGGGCTGTCGGCGGACGATCCGGTATGGGACGCGACGGTGTTCTGCAAGAACCGGGATCGGCTGCTCGATGGCGACATCGCGGCCAAGTTCTTTGCCAACGTGCTCCGCCTGCCGCAAGTCAGCGCGCTGCTTTCCAGCGAGCACTTCTCGGTTGACGGCACGCTGATCGAGGCTTGGGCCAGCATGAAGAGCTTCGTCCCGAAGGATGCTCCGCCGCCAGATCAAGGCGGCGGCCGCAATGCCGAGCGCGACTTCCATGGCGAGAAGCGCAAGAACGAGACGCACGCCTCGACCACCGATCCCGATGCGCGGCTGTTCCGCAAAGGGCCTGGCAAAGAAGCCAAGCTCTGCCATATGGGCCATTTTATGATGGAGAACCGCACTGGGCTCATCGTCGATGCCAGGCTGACCGAGGCGAATGGCACAGCCGAGCGGGCGACCGCGCTCGCCATGATCAAGGACAATGCCAAACCCGGCAGCACCGTGGGCGCCGACAAGAACTACGACACCGCCGAGTTCGTGGCCGGCTGCCGCGCGCGCGGCTGTGTGCCCCATGTCTCACAGAACGACACCAACCGCCGTTCGGCGATCGATAAGCGCACCACGCGTCATCCCGGCTACCGCATCAGCACGATCAAGCGCAAGCGGATCGAAGAACCCTTCGGCTGGGTGAAGACCACGGGCGGCCTGCGCAAAACCCGCCATCGCGGCGGCCCTCTCGTCGCGTGGTTCTTCGTGCTCACCGCCGCCGCTTACAATCTCATTCGCATCCCCAAGATTTTGGCCGCGGCAGGATGATTCTGTCTGGAGCACCGAAAATGCACGAAAAACGAGAAAAAATCGCAGCACCCGCCGCGCCAAACCGCCATCCGGCAGCCACAAATCGCAATCATCAAACACCAAATCTGCTCCAAAATCTCACTTTTTCAGCAACCTGCTAGTGCGCTTCGCCATTTTTTGGCTTGGCGTAGGTGATCCCGCATGTCTCGCCGCTATCGACGAAAGCGATTCCTTGCGCCTCAAACGCAACTCTCATTGCCGCTAGATTATTCGCAATCGGAGCGTGACGCCCTTTCTCGAAATCACGTACCGTTGAAAGGGAGACGTGCCCGGCGTTGGCAAGATCGTCTTGCGACCAGTCCAACCATCCCCGCGCGGCACGGCATTGTTCAGGCGTCATGCTCGCCTGATACCAATAAATTTCGCCAACGTCAACGATTTTTGTTGACACCCACGCTTTCAACGCTTATCAATAACGTCAACGGAAAACGTTGGCGTTCAAATGTCTCAGCACTTCCTCCTTTCACTTGCCGCACGTTCGCTAAGCCTAGCGAAAGTCGCGCGCATGTCAGACGAGGAAGCCCATGATGCCTTCCGCCAAATCCGCTGGGCCGATACCGATGGCGAGCCCATCGACGGCGGCCAACAGCGGTTTCGGATTGCG
>CAYWHF010000481.1:0-2110 GCA_964457695.1 uncultured Methylocapsa sp. | reverse complement strand
CAAGCGACATCGAGATTTCGAATGGATCGGACCGCAGCAAAACTATCCGCGCCTCTTTACATGACACCGAGCTCACCTTGATCATTTCGATTCTCTTGGTCACGCTGATCGTGTTCCTGTTTCTTCGCGATCTTCGCTCGGCAATGATTGCGATTATCACAGTGCCTGTCTCGATCACTGGCACGTTTGGCGTAATGTATCTCTTGAATTTTAGCTTGAACAATTTATCCCTGATGGCCTTGACCATCGCGACTGGCTTCGTGGTCGACGACGCGATTGTGGTGTTGGAGAATATCAAGCGCCACATCGAGGCCGGCAGAGCAGCCAAGGAGGCAGTACTCGCCGGTTCGCGCGAGGTGGGGTTTACCGTGCTGTCGATGAGTCTCTCTCTCATCGCCGTATTCCTCCCGATACTTCTTATGGGCGGTATTGTCGGCCGGCTGTTTCGCGAATTCGCTTTAACGCTTTCGGTCGCCATCGTCATCTCGCTCGCTTTGTCTTTGACCTTAACGCCGATGATGTGCGATCTGTTTCTAAGACCTGACCGGCGCGGCCGGCAGCGTTCGAAGGGCTTCGATCCGTTCGGGAAAATTGTGCGTGGATATGAGCGAACGGCTGGCTGGGCGCTGCGTCATTCCATCATGGTGATGGTGGTTTTATTTGCGACCGTTGGCCTCAATGTCTATTTGTTTACAATCGTGCCAAAGGGCCTTGTGCCGCAGCAAGACACGAGCTCTGTTTTCGGCACCATTCAGGCCGACCAGGCGACGTCGTTTGAGGCCATGCGGCAGAAGCTCGCGCGGTTTCTTTCTATTGTGCAAGATGATCAGGCGATTGAGAGCGTCAGGGGGTACACCGGTACCGGCGTGGGCCAGACCAATGCCGGCATCGTGTCAATAGATCTGAAGCCAAAATCCAAGCGCCAAGAGTCTGCGGATGAAGTGATCGTCAGGCTACGCGGCAGGCTGTCCCAAGTGCCTGGTGCGCAGCTTTATCTTCAACCGGTGCAGGACATTCGCGCAGGTGGCAGGCCCGGCAGTGCCCAGTATCAATACACTTTGCAAGGGGAAAACGCGGAAGAGCTTTATTCCTTCGTGCCACGCCTCACCAAAGCCTTGCAAGCCAGCAATATTTTGGCCGACGTCAATTCCGACCAGCAGCAGACAGGGCTTGAGACCGATATCGCCGTCGATCGCGATACAGCCTCCCGCCTTGGCCTCGTCATGAGCCAGATTGACAATACGCTTTATGATGCTTTTGGGCAGCGGCAAGTCTCGACGATCTACAGTGCGATCAATCAATATCACGTAGTGATGGAAGTCGACCCGCGCTATTGGCAAGATCCATTAATCTTGAAGGATCTTTATGTCAGCACCGCGGGCGCAAATCCAAGCGGCACCGCAACCACAAATGCCGTCGCCGGAACGGCAACGCAGGTGCCGCCCCCACCCTCGCCAGCGTCGTTGCGGCGTGCGGCATCGCCGCCAACTTCCAGCCAGCAGAGCACAGCTGCACGCAATGCGCAAACCAATGCGCTTGCCACGACCGGCAGGTTCGGCGCCTCGGCCGGCGCCGCCGTCAGCACGGCCAAGGAAACAACGGTGCCGTTTTCCGCCTTCAGCCATTTTGGGCCCGGCCACACGCCCTTGGCGGTCAATCATCAAGGCCTTTTTGTCGCAAGCACCATCTCTTTCAATTTGCGGCCGGGCGCCTCGCTGAGCGATGCGGTCCCGGAGATCGAGGCGGCGATGAAGGCGCTCGATGCGCCGCCAACCATCCGCGGCAGCATGCAAGGGACGGCGCGGCTCTTTCAGGAGTCCCTGAAAAATGAGTATTTGCTGATCCTCGCCGCGCTCGCCACCGTCTATATTGTGCTTGGAATTTTGTACGAAAGTTTTATGCACCCGCTGACGATTCTTTCGACCCTGTTTTCGGCCGGCGTCGGCGCGGTGCTCGCGCTTTTGCTGTTTCACACCGAGTTCAGCATCATCGCCATGATCGGGGTGATTTTGCTGATTGGAATAGTCAAGAAAAACGCGATTTTGATGATTGATTTCGCGCTCGAAGCGGAACGCTCGGACGGGCTTTCGCCGCGCGACGCGATTTTTCG
>CAYWHF010000480.1:0-2111 GCA_964457695.1 uncultured Methylocapsa sp. | reverse complement strand
GCATCGCGGGCACGTTCAGCCACACCAGCGACTGGCGCAAATGATGGTTTGCGCCGAAACCGCCGACGGCGCTCGGCGAGGCGCTGATCACGGCCGCGGGCTTGCCGTCCCAGGCGCTGCCGCCGTAAGGCCGCGAGCCGACGTCGATCGCGTTTTTCAACGCCGCGGGCACCGAGCGGTTATGCTCGGGGGTCGCAAATAGGACCGCGTCGGCTGCCTTCACCCGCGCCCGGAAATCCAGATAGGCTTGCGGCGAGTCCTGATCGGAGTCTTGATTATACAAAGGGAGCTGGCCAATCTCGACGATATCTAGTTTCAGCGAGGGCGGCGCCAGTTCCGCGAGCGCATTCGCCACCTTGCGATTGATCGAGTCTTTTCGAAGGCTGCCGACAATAACGGCAACGTCACGAACCGTGCTCATAAGACCGCCCCAAAATTTTTCCCGGACTTTGGAGCGTAGCACGCTATTAGAGACCTGTCTCGGCCGGGACCAGCCCCCTCTTTGTTAGACGCTCGCGCCCCGCGGCCAGGGGTCACTTCATGTACGATCCGATAATTTCTTGGCTTGTGCCGTTATCGCCTGCGCCGACGGTGAGCTTGCTGATCATGCCCGCTTCGCGGTGGCCGGGCAGGTCACATACAAACGTAAACTGCCCAGGCTTCTCGAACACAATAGTCTTGCGAACGATCTCGCCGGCTTGCGCGAAGAGGCGCACGCCTAGGCCCGGGAAAAATATCGCGTGTTCGGATTCGGCTTGGGCATTGTCGAGGATCAAGGTTATGGGCTGCCCTGCTATGATGCGCTGAGATGGACTTGAAAATTTGAATTCGGTAGAAATAATTTTGACTTCATTGTGGGGCGCCGGCAAAGAAGCATGTACAGAATTGTTTGCCGCGGACGCGGCGAAAGTCGCGCCCGTCAGGCCGAGAATGGCAAGGGGAAGAGCGGCGATCCAAAAACGGCTGCGTTGGGAGAAATTATTGGAGGCGGTCATAACGGGCTCCCTGGTGCCGCGGGCATCGGACAGAAGCCGAAACCCATTGCAAGTGCCGGCACCCTGCATTTTTCCGTTGCAGCTGTTGGTGCGGAACCGCACAGTGCCGCTCAATCGCCAAATCCGCTTAATGTCGACGAGCTCATCTCGCGCTGGCCGAAAGTGATCCGGCACTTCCGGACGCAGCCAGGGCAGCGGTGAAGATTCTGGAGGGCCGAATCGCAATCCTCGACAAGGCGCTCGACGGTAGGGAGAATACAATCGCCGCGGCGCATGCGGGCCAAGCGAGACGAGCCGCTTGCAACCGGTACTTAAGGAAACTGCTCGTGCTCGCGGCAACCTCGACAATAAACTTGCCGGGCTGGTTGGGATTGCGCGGGCGCTTGGGGTAACGAGGGGCTATAGTTACGGTATGGGCACTCCAAGCCAAGTGCTTCGTACCGCGCAAATCTCAAAATGAGGCACTACCCCCAAGCAACCCCCAAGCGGGGTTCATTGACAAGCAAGGCGCGATTCGTATGGTCGCGGCTTGCTTTTGCCTCGATGCGGCAAGCTCGGCATTTCGCCTCGCGCTGCATAAAGGCCTGCGGGAAGGAAGGATAAGATGGCGAAGGCCGCAACGCTTAAGATTAAACTTATGTCCACGGCCGGCACGGGCTATTTTTATGTGACCAAGAAAAATGCCCGCACCAAAACGGAAAAACTGTCGTTCAAAAAATATGATCCGGTGGCGCGTAAGCACGTCGAATTCAAAGAAACCAAGATCAAGTAAGCTCGCCGTCACGCGGTTGTGCGATAGCGTTTTTCGAGCTCGGCAAGATAGGCGCCGCGCGCTTCTGGCAGGGCCGCGCCGCGCGGCTCGAAAAGATCGCGCACCAAAAAGAACCCGGTCAGTTTGAAGCCGTCCCTTATATCGGATGGGGATGGGCTATCTACGCCGCCGCCCAGAAGAAAGGCGGGCAGACGCAAAAGCCGCGACTTATAGGGCTCGCCCGCGGCTTTCGAGACCGCGCGGCCGGTTTTCGGCGATACATAAATCAGGTCCTCGGTGACGCCGGTCGCCGCGCAGCGGCTCAAATCGAGACCACACCCCGTTTGGGCAAAGATCCCCGCCCC
>CAYWHF010000479.1:0-2127 GCA_964457695.1 uncultured Methylocapsa sp. | reverse complement strand
TTTCGGGGCCTCAACCCCAAGAGGTTCGATGGCCAAGGCAACTATGCGTTTGGAATAAAGGAAAATATCGTATTCCCGGAAATCGATTATGACAAGGCTGAGAGTATTTTGGGTCTCGATGTGATCGTCTGCACCACAGCCAAAACCGATGACCAGGCGCGCGCGTTGTTGCGGGCCTTCAACTTCCCGTTCCGGCAGTGAAGCGGCAGCGTTTCAAACGCGGACACCAGAGGTAAAAAGAGATGGCGAAGAAAAGCTCGATAGAAAAAAACAAGCGCCGCTTTCAACTGGTCAAGCAATATGCGGGCCGCCGGCGCCGCTTGAAGGCGATCGCCAATGACGAAACCCTGACCATGGAAGAACGTTTCGCCGCGCGTCTGAAGCTCGCTAAACTTCCTCGTAATTCCGCCGCTTCGCGTCTTCGCAACCGCTGCGCGGTGAGCGGACGCTCGCGCGGCTTTACGCGCAAAGTAAAAATGTCGCGTATCGCACTCCGGGAATTGGGCTCGAAAGGTTTGATCCCCGGCCTCGTCAAGTCGAGCTGGTAGGAGGCCGGATCATGGCAATGAACGATCCCTTGGGCGATATGCTCACCCGCATCCGCAATGCCCAGATGCGGCGCATGGGAAAAGTGCAGACGCCGGGCTCGCGCCTGCGCGCGCATGTTCTCGATGTGCTTCAGGCGGAAGGTTACATTCGCGGCTATTCCACGACCGAATATGGCAACGGCCGAACCGAGTTCGAAATCGAACTCAAATATTCCGACGGCGCCCCGGTCATTCGCGCTATCGAGCGGGTATCAAAACCGGGCCGCCGCGTCTATGCCGCGGTCGGCGCCATGCCGCGCGTTGCCAATGGGCTCGGAATTACCATCGTTTCCACCCCCAAAGGCGTAATGGCCGACCATGCCGCGCAGGATGCCAATGTCGGCGGCGAAGTTCTGTGCAAGGTCTTCTAGCCGGAGGAATGAGGAAGTTTCACAATGTCTCGTATCGGAAAGAAGCCGGTTGCGATCCCTGCCGGAGTGACGGCCAAGGTCGAAGCCCAGTCTATCTCGGTGAAGGGCTCCAAGGGCGAGCTCTCCTTCACCGCGCCGGATCACGTGAACGTGAGTTTTGCTAATGGCAAGATCGCCGTGGAGCCGCGCGACGACAGCAAAGCCGCACGTGCAATGTGGGGCATGACGCGCGCCATGGTCAACAATCTCGTTGCTGGCGTCGCAAAAGGATTCGAACGCAAACTCGAGATCAGCGGGGTCGGCTATAAGGCTGCCGTTTCGGGGAAAAACCTGCAGCTTTCGCTGGGCTATAGTCATGAAATCAGTTTCGCGGTCCCCGCGGGAATTGCAATTGCAACACCCAAGCCGACAGAAATCGTAATCACCGGTATCGACAAGCGAAAAGTAGGGCAGACCGCAGCGGAAATTCGCGCCTTGCGCCCGCCCGAACCCTACAAGGGCAAAGGAATCAAATATTCTGATGAAACCATCTTCCGTAAGCAAGGTAAGAAGAAGTAAAAGAGACGCAAGCGAGGATTGCCTATGGCGAAGAAAAACAATGCGGCCTCCCGCAGGCTGGCGCGTGTCCGGCGATCGGTGCGGACGCATGCCTATGGCAAACCGCGGCTGAGCGTCTTCCGTTCGTCGTGCCAGATCTATTGCCAAGTCATCGACGATGGCGCAGGCCGCACGCTTGCCGCTGCCTCTTCGCTGGAGAAAACCAACCGCGGCAGTCTGAAATCTGGCGCGACCGTGGAGGCTGCGAAGATTATAGGAAAGCAGATTGCCGAGCGGGCCCTGCAGGCTGGAGTAAGCGAAGTGGTGTTCGACCGGGGCGCCTATATGTATCACGGGCGCGTTAAGGCACTTGCAGAAGGCGCGCGCGAAGGCGGGCTTAAGTTTTAAGGCAAGGAGCAGAGAACATAGTGGCAATGCGCAAGAACAAACACGAGGTAGATTGGACAATGGAACGGACCGATGGCGCGTGAAGGAGAAGGCGGCCGCAGCCGCGACAGCGAGGACTGCGACAGCGAATTCATTGATCGGTTGGTCCACATCAACCGCTTCGCAAAGGTGGGAAAAGTGGGCCGACGATTCGGCTTTGCCGCCTTCGTCGCGATGATTGCTGC
>CAYWHF010000478.1:0-2132 GCA_964457695.1 uncultured Methylocapsa sp. | reverse complement strand
TGATCTTCCTCGTTGAGGCTAGAGGTCATGTCGGTTGTCATAAAGCCCGGCGCAATGGCGTTAACAGTAATGCCGAGCCGTCCGACATCGCGCGCCAACGACTTCGTAAAGCCGATCATCGCGGCCTTCGTTGCGCCATAGACCGAAAGACCCCTATAGCCTGCCGAGCCGACAATCGAAGAAATGTTTATAACCCGCCCGCTCCCCGCCGCCATCATATTGCGAACGGCATATTTGGTGAGGATCATCGGCGCCGCGACGTTGACGCGCAACAATTCCTCGATCTGGGAATTGTGCATGGTCGCCAGCAACCCGCCTGTTCCGATCGCTGCGTTATTGATCAAGCCATAGGGCGCGCCGAACTCTTTCTTCAGGCGGACGACAAGATCAGGGATCGAATCGAGCTCAGCGAAATCGAATGCAACGAAGGCAATCGCGTCTGCGCGTTCTGCATTTCCACGTCCTATTTCATCGTGCAGTTGCTCGCTCTCGCGCCGCGCGATCGCGATGACGCGATAACCATTGGCGGCCAGATGTTTGACAATGGCAAGGCCAACGCCGCGGCTGCCGCCGGTGACGATAACGTTACGCATGATCGCGCGCCAGTTTTCCGCTGGCGATGACCTCGAGCGAGTCGGTGAAATCGATCATGGCCGGGACCTTGTAGCTCTCGAGCTGCTCCCGGCAGGCCGCAAGTATTTCATTGCGAAGTGCAAGGTGCCGCGCAGGCAAATCCGTTTCGTCAACGCAACCTTTTAGCACGACGCGCGCGGTGATGATGTTGCCTATGATCGGATTGTGCCGCGCCGTGACGAGAGACATACGCACGTCCGAATGCAGATTGATGACGTTCTCGACCTCTTCCGGATGCACCTTCAATCCGCCAATATTGATCACGCCTGCGCGCCGGCCCCTAAAATAGTAACGCGCGCCCCGCAATTCGACCAGGTCGTCGGTATCGACAAAACCATCTTTATCGTGGAGCCGGATGTCGTTGCAGCCGACATAACGCGTTGCGGTGCGTTTGGACCGGATGCGCAGGGACCCCTCCTCGACGCGCATTTCGACCTCGCCGTTCCCGCCAACATAGGACAGCGGGAAACCTTCGAGCCCATCCGTGACCTCAAAGGCAACGCCGGCTTCCGTCGATGCGAAGGCATGCCCAATGCGGGCATCAGGGTAAGCGTCACGCAGACTATCGAGAACTGCGCGATCGGCGATTTCGCCAGAAAGCCGCACATATTCGAGAGCAAGACTGTTCGCATGCGGTGTCATCAGGAGCCTGCGCCAATGCGAGGGGGTTCCCGACATGTGGGTGACGCCCGCGGCGCGGCAACGCGAAAGATAGTCAGGCAGGGGCTCATCCGGATCGGAGAGAACGAGCGCCGCTTCGCCGGTGATCGCGCGCAAAAAAATCTGCAGGCCGCCATAGCGGCGGATATCGTAAAAGGTTGCCCAGACGATGGGGCGCTCGCGAACCGGTGCTTTGGCAATCGCACCGAGCAGACCCTCAAGATTATGCGCAACAAGTTTTGGCGCGCCGGTTGTGCCGGAAGTGGGCATAATCCATTCCGTGCGTTGGGGAGGAGTGCTTATGCCGTCATTCTCTTGAGTCAGCGGCAAACACTTAAAGTGTGGCAAATGCGTCCCGAACTCCTGGGTTCGTTCATCACAAACGATCGCATCGATTTTTGCCAGTTTGATTACGGATTCCAAGCGATGGGGTGTGAAATCTGGCGGGCAAATAACAAGCCGCGACGCTACGCCATCGAGTTCGATGAGCGCCAGCGCGCTCGCCAGTTGCGCCTTTGCCGCGATCAACACGGATTTGCCAGAAAGCTCCTGCCGCCGGCCAGAAAAGACCGTACCCTTCAAGATCTGGGCAAAACCAACCGTGCGACCGGCATCTTGCAAAGACGCGCCGCGCGCCGTCCGCGATGCAGCCATATGGGCGCGCAGTGAAGGCAAGTCAGCGAGAGCCATGTTCGTAGAGCCTGACGAAATCGCCAAACGTTACCGGGAAATACACATCTTCAAAAGCGGTGAAGGGATCGCTTCCGAGTTCGTCTTCGATGCAGGCGACGATTAATGCGAAACACAAAAAGTTGAGACCAGAATATAAAAGGACAAAA